>NZ_RJTZ01000320.1:0-1034 GCF_024343515.1 Aquitalea sp. S1-19
CTTTATCTTAGGCAGGTACTTCCGCTAGTGCGTGGCCGCCTTGTTCGCGCGAGACCAGCGCCACGCGTGCGAGCAGGCGCAAGGTGTCATCGTGGTCGGCATCGCTGGCCGCGATACAAAATCCGCCCAGCACCGTGACGCGATAGTCGCGGTCGTGTGCGTCGCGTACCGTGCTTTGCACCGCGAGATCGGTGGCGCAGCCGGCAATCAGCAGGCGCTCGCAGCGCATATTGCGCAGCAGAAGATCTAGCGCCGTGCCGTAAAAGGCATTGACGCGGCGCTTGAGGATGATGGTTTCTCCAGGCAGGGGGGCGGCGGCCGGATGAAAATCGCAGCCGGCGGTGCTCAGGCGCAGTGCGCCACGGATGGCGGCACTGGCAAATAGGGGAGAGGCGCGCGGCAGTTCGCGGTAGTCGTCGGAAAAGCCGACGCGGACATGGATGACCGGTATGCCGTAGTTGCGCAGGCTGCTTATCAGCCGCGGCAGGCGTTCCAGCGTATGGTGGCGCGCCAGAAAGTCGCGGTAACGCGGTGCGGTGACGATATCGTTGATGTAGTCGATCAGGATGAGTGCGCTTTGCACGATGGTCTCTCCTTGCGTAATGCAAGTCTCACCATAGCGCGTCAATGCAAAACCGCCCCGAAGGGCGGTTGTGTGGCGGATGGAGCCAATGCTTACTTCGGAATCGAGCCTTCCACGCCCTTCACATACCAGTTCATGGTATCCACGCCTTTTTGCGGCAGTACCTGACCTGCTGCAACCATGGTCTTGCCGGCCTGATCGACGATAGGACCGGTAAAGCTGTGGAACTTGCCGCTGGCAAACAGTGCCTTCTTGGCATTGAACTTGGCAGCCAGAGGTTTAGGTACGACCGGATTCAGCGGGCTCAGTGCCACCATGCCGTCCTTGATGCCCCAGTCCACGCTGTCCGATTTCCAGCTCTTGTCCAGCGTGGCCTTGGCTGCGCGGGTGTAGTAGCCGCCCCAGTTGATGGTGGAAGCGGTCAGCTGGGCCTTGGGGCCGAACTTGGCCA
>NZ_RJTZ01000321.1:0-983 GCF_024343515.1 Aquitalea sp. S1-19
CAGGATGCCGAAGTGCACCGGGTCGATGCCCAGCGCCATCGCCACCGGGAACAGGATGGGGGCGAAGATCAGCACGATGGATGACGGCTCCATCACGTTGCCAGCCAGCAGCAGCAGCACGTTCACCACCAGCAGGAAGGCGATCGGGCCGAGGCCGGCGTCGATCAGCCAGCCGGCCATCGCCTGCGGGATGCCTTCGCTGGTCATCAGGAAGGAGAACAGCACGGCGTTGGTGATGATATAGAGCAGCATCGCCGACATCGAGGCCGAATCCAGCAGCACTTTCGGCACCTGCTTCAGGCTCATGTCTTTGTAGACGAACACCGCCACGATGAAGGCGTACACCGCGCTCATCGCCGCCGCCTCGGTCGGGGTGAAGATGCCGCTATAGATACCGCCGATCACTACCACGATCAGGAACAGGCCCCACATCGATTCGCGGAACGCTTTCAGGCGTTGCACGGCAGTGGCCTTGGCCAGACGCGGATAGCCGAACTTGCGTGCGCGATACCAGGTGGTAAGGCCGAGGAAGGTCGCCAGCATCAGCCCCGGACTCACGCCGGCCATGAACAGCTGACCGACCGAGGTGTTGGTTGCAACCGAGTACATCACCATCACGATGGATGGCGGGATCAGGATGCCCAGCGCGCCGCTGGTGGTAATCACGCCGGCGCCGAAGCTGTTGGGGAAGCCTTGCTTGACCATGGCCGGCAACAGGATGGAGCCGATGGCGACCACGGTGGCCGGACTGGAGCCGGACACGGCGGCGAACAGTGCGCACGCCATCACGCCAGCTAGGCCGAGGCCGCCATGCCAGTGGCCAACCATGCTGGTGGCGAAGTTGATCATGCGCCGCGCCACCCCGCCGTGGGTGAGGAAGTTACCGGCGAGGATAAAGAACGGGATCGCCATGATCTCGAACTTCTCGATGCCGGTGAACAGCTTCAGTGCCACCGCCTCGATCGGCACTTCGGTCATGGTGA
>NZ_RJTZ01000322.1:0-974 GCF_024343515.1 Aquitalea sp. S1-19
GGTCACACCCGGCAAAATCACGGCCTGATGGCCAATAAATACATTGTCCCGAATATCAACCTTGCCAACCCGGTCAAGCTCAAGTCCCAACGCTGCATTGACCATGCCGACGCTACCGTCATGACCAAATAGCGTGCAACCCGATAGATGGACATTACGTCCCAGGCAAACATAGGCAGGATCAGTGATCGTGACGTTCATATTGATCTCGCAAAGCGCCCCTATCCGGTGTAATCCGCCATGCATACGCAGATAGTCGGCCCACTCGGCTCCATGTGGCCGACAAACCCGCCGGTACAACCAGACCAGCTGATTTCGTTCCAGCGCCTGCCGGCGCAAGCACGCCCGCATCCAGCTCTTGACACGTTCAAGCATGCTTTCCCTCCCGACCTATCGCCAGCAGGCAGCCTGCCAGTTGGTCCAGATTACGCTCAAAAGCATAGTGTTCTCGCACCCAGGCGCGTGCATGTGCCCCTAAGCGACTGCGTAAATCGGGGCTGCTTGCAAGCCGCCAAAGCGCCTCAAACAGTGCGTCCTCATCACCAGGCGGTACAAGTAAACCTGTTTGGTTATCAATAAGGAGTTCAGGAATACCGGCGACACGAGTGCTCACGCAAGGCAGGCCACTTGCCATCGCTTCCATCAATACAACCGGCACCCCTTCGGCGAAACTTGGCAGAACAAATACATCGGCTTGCGAATAGCTGTGCCTGACTGCCTCTCTTCCCAGCGCCCCGGCAAAATGAACACAGTCAAGCCCAAGCTGTCCCACCTCGGCACGCAAAGACAACTCTGTCGGCCCGTTACCGACCATCAACAGCGACAATTTAATCCCTGCACGACGCAGCCGTGCCACTGCATGTAACAACAGATGCTGCCCCTTAGCCGGGCATAGCCGGCCGACGCATAGCAGCCGCAAGCTCTCTGCAGGAAGGCTGGCCGGCAGGCCATACGCGGCATCAACCCCCAGACGA
>NZ_RJTZ01000323.1:0-967 GCF_024343515.1 Aquitalea sp. S1-19
TTTCCCGCTGCCGATGTCGCTGCTCGCCGCCAAGTTTATCGGTGACGACAAAATCAACCTCTGCGATCCGCGAGGCGTCCCGGCGCCTTCCCACGAAGAAAAGCTGTTTGTAGCGACGGTGCGATGGCTGGCGGGCTCCGGCTATCTCACGCACGATAAGCCGTGCAACTCGCCCGACTTCCCGTGCTGCGTGCTAACCCCGAAAGGGCTTGAGGTGTTGCGGCTGGTGCCGGAAAGCCTGCAGGCCCCGCTTGGTGCGCAGCTGGCCGACGCGGCACGATCGCAGGCTGCGCCCATGCTGTCGGCGCTGGTGGTGCAGGTGCTATCGGCTGGCGCTCAGTTCCTCGCGCGCTAGCCTTGCGGCTTACTTGATGTCTTCCAGCTTCATCTCCAGCGCCAGCCGGGTGATCAGGCCGTTATCGTCCAGCGTGTGGGTGACGCTGGCGATGACCCATCCACAGGCATCGATGGCCGGCTTGAAGCCCTGCACGGTGGCCGGCAGCTCCGGCATGATCTCCGGCCGGCCACGGGCGAGGGTGATTTCAAAGCTGGCCACGCCGCGCTGCAACTTTTCCCATGCGCTGCGTGCGCCCTGCCATGCCGCTGTTTCGCTGGCGTAGGTGTGGCGCAGCTGCTTGATGTTGTCGGCGCTGGCCTCGATGGCTTCGCGCTGGGTGACGGTCAGTTTTTTGGTCTTGAGCACTTTGCCGCGCTTGCCGACTTGGTTCTTGCGCTCGAAGTTGGTGTTCTTGTCGACCAACACTTCGCCGCGCTTGCCGCCTTCCACATCTTGCCAGTAGGCGCGCACGGCGGTGTAGTTGTCGCGGTCGGCAATGGAAAAGCGGTGGCTGTCGCCATCGCTGCGCAAGATCGTCACCGGCGGCATAGGCAGGCCGCTGGCGGTGGTGGCATCACCCGCCCTGATAAACAGCAGTCGTCCGGCCTTGACGGTGGCGATGGCATCCCA
>NZ_RJTZ01000324.1:0-945 GCF_024343515.1 Aquitalea sp. S1-19
AGTCGCGCCATTGTCCTATCTGGCCTATCTACCGATACCTGCGTATGCAGCATGCACACTAAAGCTTAAGCGGTATAATGCATCACTATGATCAGTAATACGTAAATGAAGACTGTGGATCACGCTCAAGATAAGCCACGCCAACGCAACCGGCGCGGCACCCAACGTACGACCATGCTGGATGTTGCCAAACAGGCCAATGTCTCACCCAGTACCGTGTCTCTCTATCTGCGCAAACCCGATGCAGTATCGGAAAAGCTGCGGGAGAAGGTCAGGCAGGTCATAGAGGGACTGCACTACGTTCCCAACCGTATGGCCGGTAGCCTGGCCGCAGCCAAGAGCCGTACCATCGCCGTCATTATCCCGTCTATTTCCAATAATTTCTTCGCCCGCACCGTAAGCAGATTGGCAGCGAACTGATCAAGGCGCTGATTGCCCGCTGCGAAAACCCGCAGGACGACTGGCAAGATTTGGCTATCGATGTCGGCTTTGACCTCATCCCGCGCGGCACCAGCCGTCTATTCTGATCATCCGCCGCCCATAGGTGGCGGATGTGTTTCAGCCTGCAGAGCGCCCCAACTGCGCACGTAGCGCAAGCAGATCACGCCACTCCACCCGCAGCAAGGACAGTACACTGCCATCACCATACTGGTGTACGCCTCCAGCTTTTTCATTCCCGCCTTTTGCCCGGTAGAACGCCCGGGCCGGCTGATTTTCAGCCACGACAGTCAATGCCAGTGTACGGGTGTCCGTCTTGCCGCCCAAGGTATCCAGCAGCCGTGCGAGCAGGGCCTGGCCCAGCCCCTGCCCTTGCCAGCCCGGCAACACATGCAGGTTGTCGAGAAAGACCTCGCCGTTGGCATCCGGACTACGATCCGCCTCGCTCAGTGCGATCGGCCGGTCGCCACACATGGCAAGCTCGATCCGCTTCTTGCCCGCCTGCAA
>NZ_RJTZ01000325.1:0-928 GCF_024343515.1 Aquitalea sp. S1-19
GGTACTTCCAGCGCATCGGCCAGCGCCACTTCGACCCGTTCCATCAACGGGTAATGCCACCATACCCCGCCCTTGGCACGCGAGAAAGCAAGCGGTAAAGCCCACAATTCAAACGATGCAAAGCTGCCATCCGGGCGCACCACCTCGGGACGGGCAATCGCGCCCCGTGCCGTTTCGACCAATAATTCGCGCACCGGCGCCTCGGCCAATAGCCCCAGCTGGGCCTCGGTAAACACCGCCTGATCGCCCCCCATCAGCACCTGCTGTACGGCGGCCGTCAGCTGCATGCGCGCCATAGGCTCGGCCAGTGCCTCGCGCGCCTTGTCCATCAGGCCGACAATCGCGGCCTGACGCTCGGCCGGCGGCAAAGGCTCGGTCGGAATCACACGCATTTCGCGCTGCATCGGATTGGCTTCACGCTCGGCATAAGCCTTGTTCAGCCGATCGTACAAGGCCATGGCCTCGTCGCAGATGCGCTGCAAGGCGGCGGCAGTCGGCGGCTCCTCCATGAAATTGAAGTCAAACATGCGCAAACCGCTATTGCAGACATAGTGGGTGATGTTTTCAGCTTCGTCGTATAGCACGGCACTGGCAAAACCCTCCGCTTCACGCCCGGCAAACGGCATATTGTCGTTACCGACCAGACGGCAGATAAAGGCCGGTGCCTCGGTGTGCACGATGTACTCATAAGGCTCCAGCCCCTTGTCGTCGACGGCATCGCCAAAGATAAAGCGGTTGGGAACAAAAGGATCGCCCTTGATGCGTGCGTTGCGGGGATGCGGTTTCATGTGTGACTCGGGACCAGACGGAAATTCAGCCTGCCATTCTACCGCGCCCCAGTGCCGGCGTGTTAGCCATGCGGCGGCGCCAGTGCCCTCGCTCAGCATCCAGCCACAGCACCTGTGCATCTGCACACAGCTGGCCTCGA
>NZ_RJTZ01000326.1:0-917 GCF_024343515.1 Aquitalea sp. S1-19
GCGCGCGTGTGCCAAGCATTAGCGAGCCTTGGCCAGTAGCGCGCTGCGTAGCGCCGGCTCGCGTGTTTGTGGGCTGAGCCAGATGCTGAAAAAGCGGCGTCCGAAGCCCGGGTCGGTAATCTGCCCGGTTTCCCTGCCGTTGTGCCAGAAGCGGGTATGGCCGTTGGCATCCTGTGCGCCGACGATCACATCGCCTTCGCTGACGCTGGGAAAAACGCGGCGCAGCGTGCTGAACACCTGCGGCAGTTCCGCTTTGGGTGTGCCCAAACGTGCCATCTCGTCACGGCTGGAGGCGGCCAGCTCGTCGGTGCTAAAGGCGCGCGCGTAGCGTATTTCCAGTGCGAACGGCGCTTGCCAGGCAAATTCGCGCCCGCCCGGGGTGTACAGCGTCGCCTGATACAGGCGCAGGCCGAACCAGCGCATATTGCCGCTGCCCCTTGCCTCCAGATCCGGCAGCGTCTGCGTCACGCTGGCGGGCAGCGCTTGCGCGAGGGTGGTTGCCAGGCATAGCGCACTAAGAACGATGAATTTCAAGCTGGCAGACATCGGTTCGCTCCGTATCAAATCCTGCAATGCAATAAGCCAGATAAAAACGCCACAGCCTGACAAAAGCCTCGTCAAAGCCCTGGACGTGTATCCGCTGTAGCTGTTCCTCGAATTGCGTATGCCAGCGGCGCAGCGTTTCGGCGTAGTCGGCGCCGAAACGGTAGTCGTCGGCAAGACTCAGGCCGGCGCGGGTATTGGCGCGCGTCAGATGGCGCAGCCAGTAGGCCAGCGTCCCCAGCCAGCTGCCATGGATGGCCTGCTCCAGCGCATGCTCATTGACGGTAGCCAGATGCATCAGCGCGACCCAGTCCGGGCTGTCGACCAGCCCGTCACGGTAGGCTTCGGCCAGCCCAATGTCCCCGCTGCGCGCA
>NZ_RJTZ01000327.1:0-907 GCF_024343515.1 Aquitalea sp. S1-19
CCCGGGACGATATTGTATTGCTGGAATGCCGACAACATGATGGCTGCGGTCGCCGACGTCGGAATGCCCAGCGTCAGCAGGGGCACCAGTGTGCCGGTGACCGCAGCATTATTGGCCGCTTCGGGGCCGGCGACGCCTTCGATGGCGCCATGACCGAACTCCTGCTTGGCCTTGCCGCGGGCGAGTTTTTTTTCCATCGAGTAGGACAGGAACGTCGGCATTTCGGTCCCGCCGGCCGGAATGGTTCCGAAGGGAAAGCCGATGGCGGTGCCCAGCGTGCAGCCGAGCAGTGCCCACATCAGGTTGGCCGGGGTCAGCGCCGTAGCGAACCCCAGCGAGAACAGGGCTTGCAAGGATTCCATTACAGTACTCCCGGAATCAGTGCCGGCAGGTTAAGACCCAGCCAGACAAACAGGCGAAATAGCCCGAACACGAGTAAAAAAGACACGATGGCATCGCGCAGGGTATGGCGGGATGCTAGTGCGCGGCTGACGCCAAAGCACAGCAAGGTGCCGGCCAGCGTGAAGCCGATCAGCCCTATCAGCGCCATATGGGCCAGCAAGGCACCCGAGAGCAGGATGAAGCGGCTCCAGTCTGCATCGGCCCGCGGCTCTTCATCTTCGGGCTGGGCTTCTTGCCCGGAGGGCAAGCTTGCGGCTTGGCTGGCCTGCAAGAGCAGCAGACCACCGCACATCACGAGTCCGGTGACTACCAGTGCCGGAAAGAAGCGCGGCCCGATGCCGGCATAACCTGCATCAGCCGGAATATCGGTGATTTGCCCGGCCATGATCAGGCCCAGGGCAATCACCGCGACGGCGAGCCATTGCTCGCCATTGGCGCGGCGTATCATGCTTAATTCCCCAGCTTCAGCTTCTTGACGACCACACCGGTGCGCTTGATTTCGGCA
>NZ_RJTZ01000328.1:0-905 GCF_024343515.1 Aquitalea sp. S1-19
CCGTCGATGGCCCGGGCGTACGCTTCGTGTTCTTTACCTCGGGCTGCCAGGTCCGCTGCCTGTATTGCCATAACCCGGACACCTGGAAGCTGCATCACGGTCGCGAGATGAGCGTGGAGGATGCGCTGGCCGAGCTAAAACCCTACGCAGGCTTCCTCAAATTTGCCGGTGGCGTCACCATTTCCGGTGGCGAGCCGATGATGCAGCCCGACTTTGTCGGTGCTGTATTCAAGGGCGCTAAAGAACGCTTCGGTCTGCATACCACGCTGGACACCCAGGGCTATCTGCACGAGAGCCTGCCGGATGCCTGGTTTGAGGCGGTGGATCTGGTGATGCTGGACATCAAGCACAGCGACCCTGAGCAGTACAAAAAGATCACGGCCCAGCCTTTGCAGCCGACGCTGGATTTTGCCCGGCGCATGGCGAAGATGGGCAAGAAGATGTGGATCCGTTATGTGCTGGTGCCGGGGCTGACCGACGGCTTCGATGATGTCGAACGGCTGGCCGACTTTGTCGCTAGTCTGGGTGAAGTTGTCGAGCGCGTAGAGGTGCTGCCATTTCATCAGCTGGGCCAGAGCAAGTGGGCCGAGCTGGGTATGGCGTATGAACTTGCCGACACCCTGCCGCCTTCGGCCGAGTGTGTCGCCCGTGTGCGTGGCCAATTTGCCGCACGCGGTTTCTTTGTCAGCTAGAGCGAGCACTTGACGCTTGCTGCCTGACAAACCGATTTTACTAATTTATTGAAAGTACTCTCATGAGCCAATCCCTGATTCTGGTTATTAACTGCGGCAGCTCGTCGCTCAAGTTCGGTCTGTTCCCTGTCGGTGCGGAAGAGCCAACCCTGTCCGGTCTGGCCGAGTGCCTGGGCGATGCCGATTCGCGCGTCGTATTCAAGGCTGACGGCA
>NZ_RJTZ01000329.1:0-892 GCF_024343515.1 Aquitalea sp. S1-19
CAGGGCACGCTGACGCCAGTTGGCGGTCAGTGGCAGCTCGAGCGCTGCAATGCCGTCAGGACGCACTACATGCTGTTGTTGCCAGAGGCGGCCATGGCGCAGCTCGAACAGGCATGGCGCTCGCGCCAGGGCCAGCCGGTGCAGGCTGGCGTGTTGGGGACGGTCTCCGCAGAAGGCGAGCATTGGCGCTTGCAGGTCAGTAGCGTGGTGACGCTTGCACCCGGTAGCTGTCATCTGGCGGATATGTTCTAGCTGTAAACCACAGCAGACAGATCGCAGCCGGCAGGCGGCGCGGGCCACCTGCCGGTAGTGGCGGCTAGATGAACATCACCTGCGCGACCAGCAGCAGCGCGCCGAAGCCCAGTACGAAGCCGACCATGGGCAGCACGAAGCGCACCCAGTGGTTGAAGCGCATGCCCAGCATCTGCGTGGTCGCCAGCACGAGGCCGGTCGGCGCGAGGTAGAGCATGGCGTACTGCCCCCAGTTGTACGCCGAGACGACGATGTAGCGCGGGATACCGACGGTGTCAGCCAGTGGCGCCATGATCGGCATCGACAGCACGGCAAGGCCGGACGACGATGGCACCACGAAGCCCAGCAGCGTGAAGACCAGCATCTGCGCGACCGCGAACACGCTGCCGTGCATGCCGGCGACGAGGCCGGACGCGTAATGCAGCAGGGTGTCCGAGATCATGCCCTGGTCGAGCACAATATTGACGCCGCGGGCACGGCCGATGATCAGCGACACCCCGACCAGTTCGGATGCGCCCTTGGTGAACGCGTCGACCAAGTCTTTTTCGGCCTCACCCGAGATGAACATGATGATGATTGCGATGGCGAGGAAGGACGCGGCCATCTGCGGGAACCACCAGCCGCCGGCCATCACGCCCCA
>NZ_RJTZ01000033.1:0-28167 GCF_024343515.1 Aquitalea sp. S1-19
CGAAGTAGCCGTCGAAGTTTTCCTCGCAGGTCAGATAGGTGCCCCACGGCGTCTTACCGTTGGCGCAGTTATTGAAGGTGCCAAGGATCTCGACCCCCTTGGGGTCGGCCTCGGTCTGCATCAGAGCATGGCCGCGCGCCGGGCCACCGATCGCGATCGGCGTATTGGCGGTGATGCGGCGTGCGTACTTCGACGGACGCACCACGCGCCAGCCGCGCCCCTTGCCGGCATCCTCCACCTCGATCACCGATACCCCCACCGCCGCCTGTGCCTTTTTGACCTTGTCGCCGCTCCAGGTTTTCATGCCATCGCTGTGCAGCAGGCCGTCGTCGGTGTATTCATGGTTGATCGCCAGCAGGCCATGCTTGGCAGCCTGCGAGCCCTGCGGCAGCGGGAAGAACGCCATGCCGTCATGGTGCATGCCGGCCTGTACTTCCTGCTCGGCGGCGCTATTGGACGCATCCGGCTTGAACGCAGGGCTCATGCCCTTGATTCCGACCTGGTCGCCCCATGCATACAGCACGTCAGCTACATAGCCTTGCGGCACTACGACCCTATCCTCCACCGAGAACGGCACCGGTGCAAAGCCCAAGACCGCCGGCTTCTCCGACATGGGCGCGGCCTGAACCAGCGCCGGCAATAAACCGGCTACGCCGGCAGCACCACCGGCCTGCAGCACGCTGCGCCGTGACAGGCGTGCATCCAGTACGGCGGAAAACGCCGGGTTGCCCGATTCATTACTGCACTCTTCCACTCCGTGATGCTTGATCTTGTAGCTGTCGCTCATGAATGACTCCGTTGGGTTCTACCGCGAGGCCGGTCGATAAGGACAACCATAAGTCACTACTGTGACAGCAGGATCAAAAAAATATGACATTAATATGAAACGGGCGTGTAACGGAAAGAGAGCAAGGCAGGTGTCGGGAGCGGGCGCTCCCGACGGGCAGGTCGCTTAGTTACAGTTGAAAGGCTGGACCACGATGCCGGGCAGCAGGCGCTGCTGCACCGCCTTGAGTTTGTCCACCTGCTCCGGTGTCAGCGCACGCAGGCTCACCGTGGTTTTCTTGCTGCGCGCTCCGCGCGCATCGATCTGTGCCTTGTCAAAGCCCAGGTCCTTCAGACGCTTGACCAGGGCCTTGGCGCCCTCTTCCTTGGCAAACAGGCCCAATGACAGGTAACCGCGAAACGGGCCCTCATTGCGCACGATATAGCTATCCAGCCCCTTGGCCTTGAGCTCGGCGATCAGGGTCAGCGTCTCGGACTGGGTCGCCAGCGGCGGGTAATACACCCAGGCCTTGCCGCCGGCCTGCTTGTCCTCGCGCACGCTGTCCGACACCTGAGCCGCCGGCAGGCGCAAAGTGGTAATACCGCCACGGGCACGCGCCAGCTGGCTGTCGTTCAACTCGCCCCAACGATAACACTGCTTGACCACCTCGACCTTGGCGACAGGCAACTCGGCACGCGGTGCAACCGCAGCCGGCGCACTGGCTACCGGCTTGACCGGCACAGGTGCGGGTATGGAGGCAAGCGGCACGCTGGCTTCGGTCAGCCCCTGTTCCACACTCGGGGCGCTGGCGGCCACGCGAGCCGGATAGCCATGATCCAGCAGCCGGCTGATCAGCTGCGGGCTGACCTCGCGCGCGCCAAAGTCATCTTGCGGCGCCTTCTGCAAGGCAATCAGCCCCGCTACCAGCAAATTGAGTGTCACTACGGCTGCAAAAAACCACTTCATGAGGTGCTCGCCATACGGAGAAGTCCAAGAATCACCAGATTATCCACGATACGCACCGGTGCCGCGAGGTGAGGCAGCAAACGCGGCGCATCGCCACCGGTCAAAAGCACCGTAGCCGCAGGACGCCCGCTGTGCGCCGCCAGGCGCGCACGCATGCGCTCGATGGCACCGGCTTGTGCATCCAGCACGCCGCTGGCAATGGCGTCTTCCGTGCCCCGCGGAAAAGCGCTATGCACGCCCGCCGGCCTGTCTAGCTGTGCGGTGCCGCGTGCCAGACTATGCAGCATCAGCTGCTGGCCGGGCAGAATCAGCCCACCCAGATAATCTCCTTCGGCCGATAGCGCTTCCACCGTCAAGGCCGTGCCGGCGCAGGCCACCACCACATCGCCGTCCACCAAAGAGCGTGCCGCCAGTACCGCCAGCCAGCGATCGGCCCCCTGCTCGGCCACATTGCGGTAATGATTGCTGACACCACCTGCCGCACGCTGGGCTGAAACCCAGACAAGCGGCACCGGGCTGATGGCATCGACAGCGGCACGCAACTCGGGGCTTGCCACCGAGGCCGCCCAACCGGCGCTAATCGGCCAGCGCGGCCAGATATCGGCGAGGGTAGCGATATCGTCATGCGCAACCGCCCCCTGCGCCATACAATCCAGACCCTGATACACCGCCCATTTCAGCCGGGTATTGCCGATATCGATCAATAGCTTCATGGCCGCGGCCTCAGGCTGACTTCGCCCACATGGAACAGCTGCTCGCCGGACGCAGTTTGCACCCGCAAGGCACCACTGTCGTCCACCCCCAATGCCACGCCATCAACCGGTGCATGGTGGCTGAACGACAAGCGCACCGGCGCTTGATTGTGCGCGGCATAAGATGACCATTCATCGCGCAGCACAGCAAAGCCGCCGCGCTCGAATTCGACCAGAACCTGCTGCAACTCGTTGAGCAAGGCCGCCAGCACCGTATTGCGGCTAAGCTGTAAGCCGGCATCGGCAAGGCTGGCCACCGGCTGGTCAACTTCGCCCGGGTCGGCCACATTCAAGCCGATGCCGATGACCACGGCCGCCGGCCCCTGCGCATCGCCGGATAACTCGATCAGGGTGCCTGCCAGCTTCTTGCCATCCAGCAGCACATCATTCGGCCACTTCAGCATCACCGGTGCACCCAAGCCGCGCAAGGCGCGCACCATGGCAACGCCGACCGCCAGTGACAGGCCGGCCAGGGCCGCCAGGCCGCGCTCGAAGCGCCACAACAGCGAGAAAGTCAGGCCGGCGCCCAGCTTCATCTGCCAGCGCCGTCCCAGACGGCCGCGCCCGGCGCTTTGGGCCTCGGCCGCCAGCAGCAAGCCCTGCGGCGCCCCTGCGGCCGCCCGCGTCATAAGCTGGGTATTGGTGGAATCGGTGCGCTCGACCAGCGCCAGGGTCAGGCTGTCGCCCGCCGCTTCGGACAGGCCGGTACGAATCTGCGCCACATCCAGCCAGTCAAAAGGGCTTGCCAGTTGATAGCCGCGCCCGCGCACCGAAAACACGGTCAGGCCGAAATCCTGCTCGATGGCATGCACCGCCTGCCACACCAGGGTACGCGAACAGCCCAGTTGTTGCGCCATCGCTTCGCCCGACTGAAAGCCGCCGGCAGACAACAGGCGCAAGACGGCAAAGGCGTGATCGCTCACGCCTTGCCCTCGCTTGCGCGGATCTTGTTCAGGGTGGCCGTAGTCGAGGTGGAAAACAGGAAGGGAATGGAATGCACTTCGCCGCCACGTGCCAGCGTTTCGGCTGAGCCGACAATCTTGTCTACGCTCCAGTCGCCGCCCTTGACCAGCACTTCGGGCTGGACTTCGGCAATCAGCGCGGCCGGCGTATCGCTATCGAACCAGGTCACCAGGCTCACGCTTTCCAGCGCCGCCAGCACGGCGGCGCGGTTGGCCTCGTTATTGATCGGTCTGTCGTCGCCCTTGCCCTGGCGTTTGACCGAGGCGTCGGTATTCAGGCCGACCACCAGACTGGCACCCAGCGCGCGCGCCTGTGCCAGATAGGTTACATGGCCGCGATGCAGGATATCGAAACAGCCGTTGGTAAACACCACCGGGCGCGGCAAGGCCGCCAGACGCTTGGCCAGCGCCTCGGGCGGGCAGACTTTGGCTTCAAATTGCGGGGTCGGGTAGGACATGGGTTTCCTTCACACTTGCCGCGAGCGCCTTGCGGTAGCGATTCAATTGCAGAATCGTTTCCAGCGGCTGCTCGAACAGATTGGACAAGTTGCGAAGGATACCACCCACCACCCGTGCCTCCCAAGACTCGTCAAAGTGGATCTGCTGTGTCAGCCAGGCTTCCAGCCAGTCCGGGTCAGGCAAACGGCTTTGTATGGTGTCATTGGGGAAAAGTGCTGCATTGACGTGCAAATTGGTGGGGTGCAGCGGTTTGGCCGAGCGACCGGAAGAAGCCATCAGCAGACCGATCTTGGCAAACGCCGCCCGTGCCACATCACCATGCTGCGCAATCGCCTTCTTCATGTATTTGAGGTAGCAGCCACCATGGCGCGCCTCGTCCTGGCTCAGATGCTTGTAAATAGCCTTGATCACCGGCTCGGTGTGCCACTCGGATGCACAGCGATACCATTGGGTCAGGCGTACCTCGCCGCAGAAGTGCAGCATCAGCGTTTCCAGTGGCGGTGCCGGGTCAAACTCGAAGCGCACTGCATGCAGTTCGGCCTCGGTCGGGCAATATTCCGGGCGGAAGCGGCGCAGATACTCCATCAGCGCCAGCGCATGCTTCTGCTCCTCATAGAACCAGACCGACATAAAGGCGGAGAAATCCGAATCGTGGCGGTTATCGCGCAAAAACATCTCGGTGGCCGGCAAGGCCGACCACTCGGTAATCGCATTCATCTTGATAGTCTGAGCCTGCTCGTCGGACAACAGGCTGCCATCAAAGGTGTCCCATGGAATATCGGCTTCCATGGTCCAGCGTGCTTTTTCCAATTGTGTATAGAGTTCCGGGTAAAGCATCGCCTTCTCCTTGCAAATAGACTATTTGCCTATTGTATTGCCAGCGGCATCTATAGAGCAAAGACTTCATACCGTCTCTAGTTTGACCGAACCCATGGGAGAAGGCGCCGCTTGATGCTAACATCAGACATTCCGATTCATCCGCGTGTTTTGGCGCCTCATCATGCTTTTCAACGATCCACGCAGCTACATCCATGCGCTGCCGCGCTTTGCGCTGGCGGCCGAAGACATCATTACGCTGACCGACACCGCCGCGTTTCGTGAAACCCTGCTGGCACATATCGCCAAGGCACAGCACCGCATCTATCTGACCGCTCTTTATCTGCAACACGATGAAGGCGGGGCCATGATTCTGGACGCGCTCTATGCCGCCCGTGCCCGCAACCCGGCACTGGAAATCGCCGTACTGGTTGACTGGCACCGGGCCCAGCGCGGGCTGATAGGCAAAGGCAAAACCGACGGCAATGCAGCCTGGTATCAGGAAGAAGCCGCTAAACACCCGGGCCAGGAGGTCGCGGTATATGGCGTACCGGTGCAAACGCGCGAACTGTTCGGCGTGCTGCATCTCAAGGGATTTATTGTCGACGACACCGTGATCTATAGCGGCGCCAGCCTCAATAATGTCTATCTGCATGTCGGTGAGCGTTATCGCTATGACCGCTATCACCTGATTACCAACCGTGGGCTTGCCGACAGCATGGTTGCCCTGCTGAAAGACACCATACTTGCCAGTCCGGCGGTACACCGTCTGGATCAGCCCAATCCGCCCGCGACCAAGAGCATACGCGGCGATATCCGCGCCCTGCGCGAACGGCTCAGCAACAGCCATTACCAAAGCCAGGTACAGGATCAGGCCGCACCAGGCTCGCTAGGCATCACCCCATTATTGGGGGTAGGCAAGCGCAATCCACTCAACCGCCTGATCCAGAAGCTGATGGCCAGCACCCGCAGCCATCTGGTGATCTGCACGCCCTATTTCAACCTGCCGCGCCCGCTGATGCGTGAAATACGCCAACTACTGGCGCGCGGAGTGCGCGTCGACATTATCGTCGGCGACAAGACCGCCAACGACTTCTTTATCCCGCCTAGCGAACCATTCAAGGTCATAGGCGCACTGCCCTATCTGTATGAAGCCAACCTGCGCCGCTTTGCTCAGGCACAACAGGCCGATATCGATGCCGGCAGACTGAATCTGCTGTTGTGGAATGACCCGGGACACAGCTACCACCTCAAGGGCCTGTGGGTAGATCAGGAGTTCATGCTGATTACCGGCAATAATCTCAATCCACGCGCTTTTAGTCTGGATCTGGAAAATGGCCTGCTGCTTCATGATCCGCAGCAGCAATTAGCCGCGCAAAAAGAGCAGGAACTGGCCGCTATCCATGCCAATACCAGCCGGATCAATCATTATCTGGATTTGGAAACCGTAGACCATTATCCGGAGCCGGTACGTAAACTGCTGACCCGTATGAACCGGGTCAGGGCCGACCGGTTGGTATCAAGATTGCTGTAAATAAATTCAGGCGGAAAACGGTAGGCTGTATCCATTTGATTAACAGCCTGCCGCTTAACAGCGCAGAACGTGAAAAAGCCCTGATTTCATCAAGAAATCAGGGCTTTTTCTATTATGGGGTGGATAATGGGGATCCACTGACATGATGCTGAAACCCAGTATTTCCAAGGGTTACACAGGTTTGCTACACATGTATTGTGTAGCATGCTGCGTAGCAATTTTCAAGCTCAACAAACCATGTACAAGTGCATCACCAACACACGACCATCCGTTTTGACCGATGGCCCATTCGTACAAGAACGTCAGTTCTTCGGCCAAAGCAGACTTTCATGTTCGAGGCATCAATGTCTGTTTGCAGTTGCATTGCAGACGCTAACGTTTGAAATCACCGGCGGTGCGCGGCTTCATCGCGTAGCGTCCGGTGGATTGATGGGTTAGCGCACAGGCTCACGGCTGCTGTGTCTCGAAGATGAGTTTGAGACACAGCAAAGACATGATTACCCCAGCCGCGCGATCAAGCCATGCTTTCGATGCAAGATAGTGGGCGCGGGGCGAAGGGGCGGATAGCACAAGCGCTACCACTGAAACCAGATGGTCTCTATTGCGAAGATCATGATCGGCAGCGCGACCAGAACAAACGGTGGAACTTTGCTTGGCAACAATGAAGCGAAGATGCTCGCATACACGACAGCAGTTTTGGGGTTGCTCACCTGAGTGGCAAGGCCAAGCAAAAACGAGCGCCAAGGCTGCGTGGGGCGATCTTGAAGAGGTGTGTTTTCAAGCACCAGGGTTGTCTAGGGCTTTGTTGCATAACTCCCACAACCTGACCGTGTCCGGTAGTATTCGGGCATGAGCCGGCTCAGGAAGGGGGCGTCCATTCCATTAACAAAGCCATGCAAAAATGTAAAGAATGGAGGCGGTATGGCGCTGTCGGTCAAACGGATCAAAGGTAGCAATGGGGAGCGACACACGCTCCTAGTCGACGAGAGGGGGTTACCGTTCTTGCGCAGCCCATCGAGGCGGTCGGGTCACTTAGCGGCTGGGCAGGTGCCCGCGCCCTTTCCAGCCTTAAAGCGCACTTCCCTTAACCCAGGCCGTGTCCAACGCCGTATACCGCGACCTGCACCCGGCTGGAGAGCCCCAGTTTTTTTAATATATTCTGCACATGGATCTTGACCGTACTTTCGGCCACACCCAGATGGCGGGCAATTTCCTTATTGCTTTCTCCACGCACCAAGCATTGCACGATTTCGCACTCGCGCGGTGTCAGCTTGTCATGTTCGGCAGCAACAGTCGGCAACGGCGTGGTACGTGGTTGAGTGCGAAACTGCGCCACCAGTTTGGCGGTCATATCGGCGGCAATGACCGACTTGCCCGCCGCCACATCACGAATCGCCGCACTCAAGGTGTCGGCCTCGATATTCTTCAGCAAGTAACCGCGCGCGCCATCGCGCAAGGCCTGCGCCAGCTCATCGGCCTCTTCCGACACGGTCAGAATCAGGATCGCGACCTCGGGCAGGTCCTGCACCAAAAGCTGCAAGGTATCCAGCCCGGACAAGCCCGGCATGTTCAAGTCCAGCAAGATCACATCCGGATGCAAGGCCTTGGCGCGCTTGATGCCCTCGACCCCGTCTGCTGCCTCGCCCACGACTTCAAAGTCGTTTTGCCTTTGCAATAGCAAGCGTATACCCGAGCGGAACAGGGTGTGGTCATCAATCAGTAATATGCGGATAGTCATCTTTGGAATCTTTATTATTTTCACGCGGCTTGACGCACCGACTGTGGTAGCTGCAGCAATAAGCTGCTGCCCTCCCCCCGTACCGATTCCAGCGTCAGGTTGGCATTAAGCCTATGAGCCCGCTCCTGTATAATGTGCAGGCCGATATGGCCTTCGGCGCGGGATGCGACCTCGACCGGATCGTAACCTTCGCCATTATCCCTGATCTGCAACACAAAGTCAGATCCATTTAGCATCGTAATTTCGACTTTGCTTGCACCCGCATGCTTGCGCACATTGGATAAAGCCTCCTGCAAAATAAACAGGACCTGCAACTGTTGCTCGGGTGGCAATGGCGCGCCGCCTTGCTCATGCACATTCAGCACCACCTCGGCGCTACACTGGCGGCGAAAACGTGCAACGGTGTCTTCAATGCCACTCAGCAGCTCGCCGGGGCCCAACTTGCTGCGGAAATTCAGCAATAGTTCGCGTACATCCTGATAGCTTTCTTCCACGCCGGTCTTTAATAGCGGCACAATTTCACGCACCTCCGCCATATCATCGGCCCGGGCAGCCAAGTCCAGCATCTGTACTTGCAAATTCAGAAAATTCAGGCCCTGGGCAATACTATCGTGCAAGCCTTGAGCGACCAGCGAGCGCTCTTCCACCACGGCCAGCTGTCGCGCCTTGGCACTCAGACGCCGGTTGAGCAGGGCGGCTCCCAGCCTTTGGCCCAAGGTGCGCAGTAATTGGCTATCCGCCGAACCAATGTCGCGCGGAGCATGGAAATGCAAGGCAAACGTACCCAAAACCTGATCGGCCGCGATAATTTGAAACGCGGCCAGTGCAGCAAAGCCTTCCTTGCTGCAGCGATAGCCATCGGCACGCGGGCGCTGACGAAAATCCCTGATCAGTACCACGCCGCTCTGGCTAGCTTGTCCGCATAAACAGTCGTGCACCTTGGTACAGTTTTCCTGCGCCACCAGAGCATCGGAGAGACCTTCAGACACCATCAGGTGCAGCTTATCGCTAAGACCATCCAGTACGCGCAGGCTGCCGCCTTCGGCACTTAACAGCGCCATGACCCGCTGCAAAAAGCCGCGGCACAAGGTCTCGATATCACCTTCCTGATTGAGAAATGCCTCGGTTTCATACAGGGCAGCCAACTCGCGGTTTTGCGCAGCCAACTGTGCTGTTTTATCCTGCACCCTGGCTTCAAGATCGCGATACAAGCCTTCCAGTTCATCCGCCATCTGGTTAAAACCACCCGCCAACATACCAAACTCGTCCCGGCTTTCAATCGGCAAGCGTACGCCAAACTCGTGGCGGGCCATTTTTTGCAGGCCCTGCTGCAAACGTAGTACCGGCAAGATAATCCACAAATACAGCAGGTAAATCATCGCCAGTGTACCGGTACATGCCACTAGCACCAGGACGCCTTGCGACAGGCGCAGCCAGTCGTTTTTACGCTCATTGTTCTGCTCGACCAGCAGTACAAGTTGATTGGCATGGCGGATAAACTCGGGCAAGGCCTGCAAATATGGTTGGCTACTGCCAGTTTGCAGCGAAATAGCCGCCGCAGGCTTAAGCACGGTTTGCCAATAGCGCAGGACCTGAGTCATCTGCTGCTGCACAAGACCCTCTGATGGTAAAAACAAGGGGCGTGCCGGATTACCCGTTACCAGTTGCGCCAGCGTTAGATCCTGCCGCTCAAGCTCTGCATCTACCCTTGCTCGATGGGTGGCAAGGCTTGGCGCCGGCTTTTGCAATTCCACCGCCACGCGGGTTGCCCGCATTCGCAGGCTACCCGCGTCATTGATCGCTGCCGCCGCGCCTTCAAGCTGCCATGACAGCCATAAAGTGCCGGAAATCATCGCCATGATCAGCACTAAAGCGGCGATAGAACTGAAAACAATACGGGTAGAAAGGCGTTGAGACAACGCAGGGGACGAGGCGGTCAAGTTTGGGTCAGAAGTTGTCATGGCACGCGAAAGTGGGAAAAATCGATATCATATTTTCAATATGTATGCAGCAAGACAGGCGCAGCCGGCAAACTGTCAACGGACATCAAGCGGACAAACCAGCGGCAAAAAAGCATCCGAGCGCGGCGAATAAGCCAGCAAAGCCCCCGCATCCAGATCAAAATACCAGCCGTGCAAGCTCAAATGCCCACTTTCCATGGCGCGCTTGACCCAGGGGAAGCTCTGCAGGTTTTTCAGCGACACCAAAATGGCGGCCAACTCGCAGGCACGGCGCTTATCGGCATCACTGGCATCAGGCATCGCCGCCTCAACCCGCACCCGGGCCGGCTCGGCAATGCCGACCCAGTTACCGATAAAGTCGTCTTCGGCATCCGGCGCAAAACGCTGCTCCAACAAGGCCTTGATACCACCGCACTGGCCATGTCCCAGTACAATGATACGCGACACTTTAAGCTGGTCTACAGCAAACTGAATTGCGGCAGACACGCCGTGATGGCTACGGCCCGAAGTACGAGGCGGCACCAAATTTGCCACATTACGGATGGTAAAAATATCGCCTGGATCACAGCCTAAAAGCTGAGCCGGATCGACACGCGAGTCGCAACACCCCACCAGCAAGGTACTGGGATGCTGGCCCTGTTTCAGGCTCTGATACAAACCGGGCGTATTGTCGAAATAGTGTTGCTGGAAACGGGAAAAACCATCGATAAATCGTTCGATATCGTGCATAACCCTGCCTTAACCGCCTGTTTGCGACATAAAGCGCACGATTTTATCCGGCGTCTCGTTAAAATGATGGCGCTCGGGCTTGGCGGCGATCGCCGCATGAATAGCAGCCAACAGCTCATTGTCGCTCGCGCCCTCACGCAGCAGACTGCCTAGCGCCACGCTATCGTTCTGTCCCAGACACAGGTAAAGCGTTCCATCCACGCCCAGACGCACCCGATTGCAGGCCGTGCAAAAATGGCGCGACATCGGCGTAATCACGCCGAAACTCATACCGCCATCGACGCTGGCCCAGTAACGGGCCGGCCCGGCCCCCTGCCCCAACACCTGTGGGATCAGCTGGTATTGTTGTGCAATGCGCTCGCCCAAGGCCGTTACATCGATGTAAGCCGCCTGGCGTCCGGTGTCGCCTATGGGCATGGTCTCGATTAGCCTGAGCACAAAGCTGTGTTTCAAGGCAAAAACCAACAGCTGTTCAATCTCGGCCTCGTTCACCCCGGCCTGCACCACCGCATTGAGTTTAACCGGCGCAAAGCCGGCCGCCCGCGCCGCCAGCAGCCCCTCCAGCACTTGGGGCAGACAGTCGCGCCCGGTAATCTGGGCAAAACGTGCCGCATCCAGCGTATCCAGACTGACATTGAGTCTTGTCACGCCGGCCTCTTTCAGCGCATGCGCATGGCGGGCAAGCTGGGTGGCATTGGTCGACAAAGACAGGTCTCGCAGCCCCGGCAAAGCGGCGATGCGCACAGCCAAGTCCGTCAGATTGCGTCGTAATAAGGGCTCACCACCAGTCAGGCGCACTTTGGAGACGCCAAGACCGACAAATAGGCCAATCAGACGCGCCATCTCCTCGTGCGAGAGCCAGTGCGCCGGCTCCTCGAACCCTTTAAAGCCTTTGGGCAGACAGTAAGTACAGCGCAGATCGCAACGATCAGTCACCGAAACGCGTAAATAATCAATGCGGCGGCCAAAGCGATCGGCCAGCACGGCTTGAGATGATGACATAGCTATTCCTTAAAAACCGATCTCGCAGCCGTTCAGACAAGGACGGCCAGCAATGCCCGCGCCGTCACACTATTGCAGTAGCGGCGAATCAGCACCGTGCAATTCGATGCCGCTTATCTTGGCCTGTCCAACCAGATATTTAAGATATTGGCGCGTAGCCATATCGCGCGTACTCGCCGATAGGACTTCGGCAATTTGCTCTTGCACCATGCCAAACGGCAACAGGCGCCCTGGTTCTTTGTGCATGACGCGTACAATATGCAGGCCAAAGCGTGTGGACAGCAGATGCGGAGAAATGGTGCCTTCCGCCAGCGCAAAGACCACACGCTCAAATTCAGGCACGGTCTCGCCGCGGGCAAGCGGCCCCAAGCTACCGCCAAGCGCACCGGATGGGCAGTTTGAATAGGCCCGCGCCTTGTCGGCAAAACAATCAGGGTCGGCCCGGACTTCGGCCAGTACCCCCTCGGCCAGCGTAGTGAGTGCATCCAGCGTCACCTGCGGCGTGACCTGAAACAGAATGTGATCGGCTTCAACCAGCTCACCGACAGTAAAACGTGCCGGATGTTGTTCATAATGACGACGGCAGGCCGCACTATCCGGCTGCGGCACCTTGACTTGAGTTTCCAGCAAGGTGTCGATCGCCGCATCGGCGGTGCTTGCGTTAACACCGGCCGATGCGGCTGCGTCCAATAGCACGCGTTGCAACACCCACGCCACTGTTGCGGCTTGCAACGGATTGGCACTGTCCTGATAGTCTGGCAGCATGGCCTCGATTTCGGCGTCAGTCAGCTCATGTGCATTCACGGTAATGGGCATCAACATTCCCTTCGAAAACCAGATAGGGCAGACCCGCAGCTACAGGCCTGCCGTCTTGCTATTAGCGGGTTCGCACCAACTGCCAGGCGCGGGTGATATAAGTCAGCGCACCAAAGCCGCTCCACACATGCACCAGACGCGTGAACGGGAAGATCACAAACAGCGTCATCCCCATAAACAGGTGAGCCTTGAATAACAGCGGCACCTCGGCCATCAGCTCGGCAGTCCCACTGCGGAAAGTTACGATATGCTGCGCCCAGGTCATCAACACCAGCATCAGATGACCATCAGTGTGCTCGACCGAGATAAAAATGGTCGAAAGCCCCAGCAACAGGGTCAACAGAATCCACAGTGACACCAGTTTATCCGCAGCTTTGGTCACGGCACGGATACGCGGGTTACCCAGACGGCGAACCAGCAGAATCACCATACCGATCAGCGCACTGATGCCGAAGATGCCGCCCATCACCACCGCAACCATCTGCTTGAAGCCATGGCTGACCCCCAAGGCGTCCCATACCGCCACCGGCGTTAGCAGACCGACGAAGTGACCAAAAAACAGGCCAAGGATACCGATATGGAACAGGATATTGCCTATACGCAACTGGCCGGCGTACAGCATTTGCGATGAGTCGGTTTTCCAACTGTACTGTTCACGCTCAAAGCGCGCCAGCGAGCCAAAGAAGAAAATCGCCAGTGCAATATACGGGTAGATCCCGAACAAGAAGTGGTCAAGGGCGCTCATTGTACGGCTCCTCTGGCATGACCGGCCTCGCGGCGCGGATAAAATCGGATGGTGTTTTGCGTATCGGGTTTCAATAAGGGCTCAACGCCGTCCGCGCCCGGACCGAAAGTTTCCATCGCCTCATCCATATCCCGTATCGGCGGCTCGGTCATCTCGCGCGGCACCACATCGGTGAGCGTAGTCAGCACCTGGAATACGCCGGCGTACGGGCTTTCGCCCTGAGCCAGGCGCGCCCCGGTCGCGGCCAGTACATGGATAGCGTCCCCTAACAACACCGATGCTTCATCGGCCGGCAGCAGGCTGAGAAACTCGAGAAACAGCGGCACATGGTCGGGCAATTCGGCTACGTCAGGCTCAAAGCCATGTTGCTGGTACTCGTGCAGCAAATCGACCATGGCCTGGCCACGGTCACGACTTTCGCCATGGATATGCTCGAATAAGTGCAGGGAGTGCCTAGGGTTACGATCAAATGTCGCAACGTAATTTTCCTGCAGCGCAATCAACGGCTGGCTGGCAAACCAGGCGCTTAGTGGCTGCAATGTAGCCATTGCCTGCGGGTAGGCGACCAGCGCAGTATTGATTTCATCTTGTGCGCCGAGCAATTCTTCATCCGGATAGCTCAATAGCGCAGAGAGTATGCGATAGATCATATTTTCTCCTTAACGATGCGGCGAAGCCTCCCCCGCCGGCACCTGGCCTTACTGTTGACTGGCTTTGCGCGACTTGGGCATATCGACGTAAATCACGCTGCCTTGCGGCTTCTTGCCGAACAGCGAACCCTCCGAAGTGCCACCCGAGCAGCCGTTACCAAAGGTAAAGCCGCAACTGCCTTTTTCATTGAAGCTGTCTTCAACCATTTCCTTGTGCGAAGAAGGAATCACGAAGCGATCTTCATAGTTGGCAATGGCCATGGTCTGGTACATGTCTTCTATGGTTGCGGCATCCAGCCCCACCTGGGCCAACACGGCACTATCTTTTTGACCATGCACCACTTCGGCACGCTTGTAGGCACGCATGGCCAGCATGCGCTCCAGTGCGCTCACCACCGGTTTTTCATCACCCGCCGTCAACAAATTGGCCAGATATTTCACCGGAATTCTCAGGCTCTTTACATCCGGAATCATGCCGGTCATTCCCATATGGCCGGCTTCGGCGGCGCCCTGGATAGGCGATAACGGAGGGATGTACCACACCATGGGCAAGGTGCGGAACTCGGGGTGCAGCGGGAAGGCCACCTTCCATTCGCACGCCATTTTGTACACCGGCGAAGCGGCGGCGGACTCAAGCCAGGCATCCGGAATACCCTGACGCCTGGCCTCGGCAATCACTTGCGGGTCGTGCGGGTCGAGAAAGACCTTGAGCTGTTCTTCATACAGGTCTTGCTCACTGGCGACACTGGCAGCAGATTCGATACGCTCAGCGTCATACAGCATCACCCCCAGATAGCGGATACGGCCCACGCAGGTCTCGGAGCATACGGTAGGCTGGCCGGCCTCTATGCGCGGATAGCAGAAGGTACACTTCTCGGCCTTGCCGCTTTGCCAGTTGAAGTAGATCTTCTTGTACGGACAACCGGACACGCACATGCGCCAGCCGCGACATTTATCCTGATCGACCAGTACGATACCGTCGTCGTCACGCTTGTAGATCGAGCCAGACGGACAGGACGCAACACAGGCCGGATTCAGGCAGTGCTCGCACAGGCGCGGCAGATACATCATAAAGGTGCTCTCAAAGGTGCTATACATCTCCTTTTGCACCCCCTCGAACAACGCATCCTTGCTGCGCGCGGCAAACTCGCCACCCAGATCATCTTCCCAGTTCGGGCCCCATTCGATCTTGTCCATTTTCTTGCCGGTAATCACCGACACCGGGCGCGCCGTCGGCGGGGTCTGCATCAGCGGTGCATTTTGCAAATGCTCGTAATCGAAGGTGAACGGCTCGTAATAATCATCGATGGACGGCAGATTAGGGTTGGCAAACAAGTTGGCCAGAATCCTGAGCTTACCGCCTTGTTTAGGCTCGAGTTTGCCGGCGGCATTGCGTTGCCAGCCCCCTTTCCATTTTTTCTGGTTTTCCCACTCCTTGGGGTAGCCGATACCGGGTTTGGTCTCAACGTTGTTGAACCAGGCATACTCGACGCCGTCACGGCTGGTCCATACGTTTTTGCAGGTGACCGAACAGGTGTGGCAACCGATACACTTGTCCAGATTCAGCACCATGGCGACTTGGGCGCGTATTTTCATTGTGCGGCTCCTTCTTCTTCGCAGCGCGGCTTGTCCAGCCAGTCGACCTTGTTCATCTTGCGCAACACGATAAATTCATCACGGTTGGCGCCCACGGTGCCGTAATAATTGAAGCCGTAAGCCTGCTGCGCGTAACCGCCGATCATGTGGGTTGGCTTGAGCACGGTACGGGTCACCGAGTTATGGATACCACCACGCTTACCCGAGGTCTCGGCACCGGGTACATTGATAATTTTTTCCTGAGCGTGGTACATCAGGCACACCCCCTTGGGAATGCGCTGGCTGACCACTACGCGCGCGGTCAGGGTGCCGTTGACGTTGAAAACCTCGACCCAGTCGTTATCCACCAGCCCCGCAGCCTTGGCCTCTCCTTCGGAAATCCAGACATGCGGGCCACCACGCGACAGGGTCAACATGCGAAGGTTGTCCGAGTAGGTGCTGTGGATGCCCCACTTCTGGTGCGGCGTCAAAAAGTTGAGCACGATCTCGGGATTGCCGTTGGGTTTGCGCCCCAGCATGGGCTTGATCGTCTTGAGGTCCACCGCCGGCTTGTACACGCACAGCCCCTCGCCGAAGTCGAGCATCCAGCGATGATCCTGATAGAACTGCTGGCGGCCGGTCAGTGTGCGCCATGGAATCAGCTCATGCACATTGGTGTAACCGGCGTTATAGCTGACCTCCTCGCTCTCCAGACCCGACCAGGTTGGTGCCGAGATAATCTTTCTCGGCTGCGCCTGTACATCGCGAAAGCGGATCTTGTCGTGTTCGCGCCCGATGGCCAGATGTGTGTGGTCGCGGCCGGTAATTTTCGACAAGGCTTCCCATGCCTTGACCGCTACATGACCATTGGTCTCCGGTGCAAAGGTCAGAATCATCTCCGCTGCATCGATTGCGCTTTCCAACTGCGGCCGGCCTTGGCTGACCCCCGGCTCGGTGACGGTTTTGCTTAGCGCACCCAGTTCATGTACTTCATGCTCGGTATTCCAGCTGATACCCTTGCCGCCGTTGCCCAGCTTGTCGAGCAAGGGGCCCACCGAAGTGAACTTCTTGTACACATCGGCGTAATTGCGCTCAACCACGGTCATGTTCGGCGCGGTCTTGCCCGGAATCAGCTCGCACTCGCCATGTTTCCAGTCTTTGGGCTCCAGCGGCTGCCCCAGCTCTCCCGGGGTATCGTGCATCAGCGGCGTCAGTACGATGTCTTTGCGCGTACCCAGATACGGCCCGCCGATGTCGCTGAACTTCTTCGCAATCAGCTTGTAGATTTCCCAGTCGGTCTTGCTTTCCCACAAAGGCTGTACCGCCTCGGATAGCGGGTGGATAAACGGGTGCATATCCGAAGTATTCAGGTCGTCTTTCTCGTACCAAGTCGCGGTCGGCAGCACGATATCGGCATACAGGCAGGTCGTGCTCATGCGGAAATCCAGCACGGTAAGCAGGTCAAGCTTGCCCACGGCCGCATCACGCACCTTCACTTCCGAGGGCTTAATGCAATCGGTCTCATCGCTGAACAGCGCATGTTGCGTACCCAGTAGATACTTGAGGAAGTATTCGTGACCTTTGCCACTGGAGCCCAGAATATTGGAGCGCCAGACAAACATATTGCGCGGGAAGTTGGCCGGATTGTCCGGGTCATCGCAACTCATGGCGAGCTTGCCCGATTTGAGGTTTTCCACGACATAGGCCACCGGTTCCTTGCCGGCGGCCTCAGCGGCTGCGCTCACCTCCAGTGGGTTGGTGCCCAGCTGCGGCAGACTTGGCAGCCAACCCATGCGCTCGCTCTTGGCATTCAAATCGATCAGGCTCATATGGCCGTAGCGCGCGCGGTCGGCGGTCGGCGCCAGAATCTCGTCGATGCCCAGTTTCTCGTGCCGCCACTGACTGGTGTGGGCATAAAAGAAAGAGGTGCCGTTCATCTGCCGCGGCGGACGATGCCAGTCGGTGGCGAAAGCCAATGGCGCCCAGCCAAACTGCGGCCTGAGCTTTTCCTGACCCACATAATGCGCCCAGCCACCACCACTTTGCCCCACACAGCCGCACATCATCAGCAGATTGATAATGCCGCGATAGGTCATATCCATGTGGTACCAGTGATTCAGCGCCGCGCCGACAATCACCATGCTTTTGCCATGGGTGTCGTGCGCATTTTGCGCGAATTCACGCGCCACCTGGATCACCTGCGCACGCGGTACGCCGGTGTGCTTCTCTTGCCAGGCCGGGGTATAAGGCACATCGTCATCAAAGCCGGCGGCAACATGATCCCCGCCCAGCCCCTGATCGACACCGTAATTGGCCAGCGTCAGATCGTACACTGTCGCAACCAGGGCGCTGGAGCCATCCGCCAGCGTAATACGTCGAGCCGGTACATTGCGCACCAGCAATTCGTCGTGTTCGGCCCCGAAATAAGGGAAGCCGACACCGACGACTTCATCATGGCGACCATTAAGCGACAGCACCGGCTCGACTTCGCGACCGGAACCGCTGTCCTTCATTTCCAGATTCCAGCGACCGACCTTCTCACCTTCGTCCACCTTGCCCTCGCCCCAGCGCAGGCCTATGGTGCCGTTCGGGATCACCAGCGTATTGCTATTGCCGTCAAGCAGCAGCGTCTTCCACTCGGGGTTGTTGGCTTCGCCATGCGCATCGGCCAGATGGGATGCGCGCAAAAAGTGGTCGGGGACCAGACAGCCGGCACGCTCTTTGAGCAACACCAGCATGGGCATATCGGTGTACTGGCGGGTGTAGGATGTAAAGTAGTCGGACTTGCCGGTCAGGTGGAACTCTTTAAGCACCACATGGCCCATCGCCATGGCCAGCGCGGCATCGGTACCCTGCTTGGGCGCAAGCCAGATATCGCCAAACTTGGCCATCTCGCCAAAATCGCTGGATACGGCAACCGTCTTGGTCCCCTTGTAGCGCACCTCGGTATAAAAGTGCGCATCCGGCGTGCGGGTCATCGGGACGTTGGACCCCCACACCATCAAATAGGTCGAGTTGTACCAGTCTGCCGATTCGGGTACATCGGTCTGCTCGCCCCAAATCTGGGGCGAGGCGGGCGGCAAGTCGCAATACCAGTCATAAAAAGACAGGCAGCCGCCGCCAATCAGGCTCAGATAACGCGCACCGGCGGCATACGACACCATGGACATGGCGGGAATCGGCGAAAAACCGACTACACGATCCGGGCCGAATTTTTTTACTGTAAGTGCATTGGCGGCGGCAATCATCTCGCTGGCAGTATCCCAGTCGGCACGCACAAAACCGCCCTGCCCGCGCACTTCCTTGTAACGCTTGGCCTTTTCCGGGTTCTGGCTGATGGCATCCCAGGCAGCAATCGGGTCCATGGTCTTGCGGGCTTCACGCCACATTTCCATCAGCCGGCCACGTATCATCGGGTACTTTACGCGCTGTGCTGAGTAGACATACCAGCTGTAAGACGCGCCACGCGGACAACCGCGCGGCTCATGGTTAGGCAGATCGGGGCGGGTACGCGGATAATCAGTCTGCTGGGTTTCCCAGGTGATCAGGCCGTTCTTGACATAGACCTTCCACGAGCAAGAGCCGGTGCAGTTCACTCCGTGGGTAGAGCGGACGATTTTGTCATGCTGCCAGCGACTGCGGTAGCTGTTCTCCCAAGTACGGTCCTCATCCACCACCGCGCCATGGCCATCGGCGAAGGTCGACTTCACCCGCGACATAAACTTCAGCCTGTCCAGAAAGTGACTCATTATTGCTCTCCATAATGGCCAAAGATGCCGGCCGTTGAGATGATTGCGACCGTTACAGAATATTCCATGGAAATACAGCTAACTATTCGCCAGCCGGAGGGGGGATACGACCGCAAAGGCACTAGATGTCCTAGTTCGAAGTGACTAGGCCTTATCCTGTTTCCCACATGCAAAACCCGGCAAAGCAGCGCTTGCCGGGTTTAATGTGCGCCCCTTGCCGGATTAGCAAGGCATAGGCGCATTCTTGCGTGCGTAGTAGAGCCAGGTGATCGCCATACAGCTCAGATAGAACACAATAAAACAGATCAGGGCCGCATCCACCCCGCCAGTGAGCTCGATCGAAGTCCCGAAGCTCTTGGGAATAAAAAAGCCACCATACGCCCCCATTGCGCCGGAAAAGCCCAGCACGGCAGCTGCTTCCTTGGCCGCATCCAGCATGGCCTGTTTTTGCGCCTTCTCGCCCTTGCCCGCCTCACGCTGGCGCTCGGTCATAAAAATCACAGGGATCATGCGAAAGGTTGAGCCGTTGCCGATGCCGGTCAGGGCAAATAGCACGATAAACATGGCAAGAAAACCGAAGAAGTTGCCGCCCACACCGTTATGCGGCAGGAACTGCAACACGCCAATGACGGCCAAAATCATGGCGCCGAACGTAAACAGTGTGACGCGCGCGCCCCCCAGTTTGTCAGAAATCCAGCCCCCTAGCGGCCGCGTCAGCGCACCGACCAACGGACCCAAAAAGGCATAGGCCGTCGGGTTGATGCCGGGAAACTGCGACTTAGTCAGCATGGCAAGACCGGCGGAAAAACCGATAAACGAACCGAAAGTGCCCACATAGAGCCAGCACATCAGCCAGTTATGCTTACGCTTGAAGATCACCGCTTGATCAGCGAACGAAGCCTTGGCATCGGCAATATCATTCATGCCAAACCAAGCCGCCAAAGTGGCCACCACAATAAAGGGTACCCAGATAAAACCGGCATTTTGTAGCCAGATACTCTTGGTAACGCCATCCTTGACGAAGGTTTGCGACTCGCCCCCCAAGGCACCGAATATGCCGACCGAAATCACCAACGGCACCACAAACTGCACGACCGAAACCCCCAAGTTACCGATGCCGGCATTCAGGCCGGTAGCCATGCCTTTTTCCGCCTTGGGAAAAAAGAAGCTGATATTCGACATGCTGGAGCTGAAATTACCGCCACCGAGGCCACACAACAAAGCCAATACCAGCAAGGTCGGATAACTGGTGCTCGGGTCGCGCAGCGCAAACCCCATGCCCAGCGCCGGAATGAGCAGCGAAGCCGTGGAAATCGCCGTCCAGCGCCGGCCACCAAAAATAGGCACCAGGAAAGAGTAAAAAATACGCAGTGTGGCGCCGGAGAGTGCCGGCAAGGCGGTCAGCCAGAACATCTGGTTTTTGGATAGCTGAAAGCCGGCCTTATCTAGGTTGACCACCACCACACTCCACAACATCCACACTGAAAACGCCAGCATCAGCGCAGGGATGGAAATCCACAGATTGCGTTTGGCGACCGATGCACCGGTTTTTTGCCAGAATGCCGGATTTTCCGGCTCCCAGCGCTGGATTACGGGGCTAGACATATACACGCTCCCTTGCTGTTTTGGGTTTAGTTATGTTGATGATGAAGTTTTTGTTCGGCCAGAATATCCTCGCCATAGGCCACGCTTTCGGCACGGAAGCTGAAGTGCATCCAAACCAGACTGACGCAGACGGTGCCGTACAGCAGCATGAAACAGGAGGTCCGCACGCCGGTCAGATCCAGCAGCACGCCAAACAGGATAGGCAACACAAAACCGCCCAAACCACCGGCAAGGCCGACAATGCCGGACACGGCACCAATGTTCTGGCTGAAATCATCCGAAATAAACTTGAACACCGAAGCTTTGCCCACTGCCATCGCAATACCGACGGTGAACATCAGTACAGTAAACAGCACGGGGCTTAAGCCCATATGGAAAGACTGGGGGCCATTAACCGTCTGTATGGTCAGACTGGTCTGCGGATAGCTCAGGATAAAAAAACAGACCCAGCACACCCACATCACAGCCCAAGTTGTCTTGTATGCGCCGTATTTATCGGATGCCCAGCCTCCCAGCGCCCGCAGCATGCCCCCAGGCAAGGAAAAACAGGCTGCCAGCAACGCGGCATGGCTGATATCGAAACCGTACTCGCCGATGTAGTACTTGGTCATCCACAGCGCAATGGCCACATAGCCGCCAAACACCACCGAGTAGTACTGGCAATAGCGCCAGACCCGCGGGTCTTTCAGCATCTTCATCTGGTCGGAAAAACTGATGCTGCCCGAGACTTTATGCTCGGGGCGGCTGCTGGAAAAAATCCAGAACAACACAGCCGTTGCCAGCATCGCCACCGAATACACTTTGGGCACGATGGTCCAGCTGCCGCCAGCAGACACAATCAATGCCGGAGCAACAAATTTGGTCAGCGCCGCCCCCGAGTTGCCGGCACCGAACACGCCCATGGCCAGACCCTGGCGATTTTTGGGGAAAAAACGCGCCACATAAGGCGTACCTACCGAGAATGAGCCGCCGGCTAGACCGACGAATAAGGCCAGTAGCAAAAAGTGCCAGTAATGCGTGGCATAACTCATCAGCCAGATCGGAATTACGGTCGAGAGCATCAACAGGAAAAACACGATGCGCCCGCCATAGCGGTCGGTCCAGATGCCCAGCGGCACGCGTACCAGCGAACCGGTCAGCACGGGCATCGCGGCCAAAAGACCGAACTCGGTTTCGTTAAGCCCAAGCTGCTTCTTGATTGGAATACCCAGAACCGCAAACATCATCCACACGGCAAAGCAGATGGTGAAGGCAAATGTGCTGGATGCCAGTACGAAATTCGCCTCGCGTCTGGCTGCAGAACTGTCAGTCATGGGACACCTCGTTTCGCAGTTCATTAATCTTAATGAAGCTAAGCTTAGGGTCATGACAAACAGTTTCACATTCGCCGCATGGCTAAGGCGGGCACTTACTTATAACTAGTTCGCGAGCCACAGCGGCAAATGATCTAGCCATTTCGGCCTAGTTCCACCATCACCATGCCCTCGCCTTTGCGCCTGCCCCCACCGGGTAGAATCCATATCATCATCTTGCCTCCTGTTATCGGACGGATGCCGGAACAGATCACGTGGGGACATTGGCGCGATAGTACTGAGGCCTGACTTGCAGATGCACTGTCTTATGCTACCGCGACGAGAACGCAGCACGGATGCGTGTTAAATGGGGCCCGACCCAGTCATGCCCCGGCCAGGAACTGGCCGAGATGGGGCGTAGTGGAGGTCTCACCGTACAGAAGCGCGCAACGCCCGCTGTATTGGTTAAACCAATCAGCGGGACTCGTTCATCTTAGCCGGCCTGACCATCAGCTCGTGGTTGCAGATACATAGGCAAATAGCGGGCAGACCAGAGTGCGAACGCCAACACGATGCCCGCAACAGTAGTGAGTAATAGCGGTGTACGCAGCTCGGGCAGCCATTCACCCAGCAAACGCAGTATTGTCATAACTTGCAGCAGCCAGAATAGTGTCCATGTCATCCTTCCTGCGATTAATGCCCGCCCGGAGTGCCCAAGCGTAACGCGGGTCACGAAGGCAAGCAGCATCGACAACATGAAACCCAGCGCTAAGGCATGTAATGCGGCATAGCCGCTTCCCGCTAGCGGTGTGGAAAATGGAGCGGTTGCCAGAGCAAGCAACATCATACCAAGCCCAGCCCACAAGAAAGCGATGTGAAGCATGGCAAGTAGCGGTACTTGCAACGATTGATACCACTTCCAGCGCCAGCTCGTGTAAAGCAGTAATACGGCAAGCCCCATATCAAGCGGAAAAGTGTCGATCCGCAATAATGCCAAGAATCCGTGCAACCATACGCCACCGATCAGCGCATACAGCAACCAGCGGGGTCGCCATGCTAGGTAGGAGGGCAGTACATGGGCGGAGAAGAATGGTAGCATGCGGTGGCAGACGGTCAGAAACACCGGCAACAGCATGCCCCACAACAACAAGGCTTCTGCTCTGGCGATGAATTGCCACTGCGCGTATGCCGCAGCAAAGGCGTAGAGCCAAAATCCGACGGCACCAAATGTAAAGGCAGCCAAAATCACGATTGCATGCTGGCGCTCTGGTATGGTGCTCGCTCGGATACGCCCTACCCAGATCAGGCAGGCTCCTGACCAAGCGAGTGCCTGCAATACACTGGCCAATGGCCATAGCACGGGCAGGCGGACGGTCAGCACCAAACTGGCGCTACCTAGCGCATACATCCCGATCGCTGCTAGCCATACACCGGTTGTCGGCGATGCGACACCCAGCCACTTCGGCCCTGCCGTATAAATGAAGCCCAGCATGAATAGCGGAAAAAAACCACCCAGCATCAATTGGCCGTGCAGAAAGCTTGCCGGTAGCGATGACAGGCTAATGCCGCGGGTGCGCCCCGCCAATTCCAGTAACCACCAAAACATGGCTAACAGCAGCACGCTGCCGCCAAGGAAGAATCCTGCACGGTGTGGTGCCATGGCTAGCCAACGGAACGATGCAACCACCCCATCGGGCTTTACAGAAACAACAGGGGTGGCAACTGACACGGATGCTCGGCGTGGGCGCATGCTTTAATTCCCGCTACATGCGCAACCGTGCGGGCCGCAACCGGTGCTGGCATCCGCGGCCGCTTCAAACGGCGGGAACAGCACATTATTTTCCAGATGAATGTGGTTGACGAGATCATCGCCAAGTTGCCTGAGCCCCGCATAGAGTGCATTCCAGCTTGTGCAGGCATCTGGCGGCGGGGTCATGTCATGCGTCAGCGCAGCAAGTCGCTCCAGATTTGCACCATGCTCGACATGCTCGCTACGCATCATCTCGATCGGGTGAACAACAAAAGGGTTGCCTCCCGCTTTGAGCATGGGAAACAGCACTTGCTCTTCTTTTTGCATGTGCTGCAGCAGTTCGTCTTCAATTTCTTGCAGAAGTCGCGCCAAACCAGCGGGGACTTCCGGGTGCTCACCGTGTACGGCTTCTACGCGCTTGGCCAGTGCAATCAGTTCGGGTAGTTGGGCGCGATGTACTTCGTGGTAGCGCACAAGAATGTGATCGACCAACTCGGTCGCACTACCGAATTGTGAAACCGTCTCGCCGCGTTGCAACGATGCCAGCTCGGCAAGTATGGGTTCAACTAGCAGCCCCTTATTGCTGGCAGCTTGCTGCAGGCTGATCTGGCCCCCACAACAATAGTCCAGCTTGAGCCGGCGAAAAATAGCCGTTGAACCGGGCAGTGCGACGGCGATCTGACCGATAGCCTGAGTTGCGTCAATAAGTGGGGCGGTTTGTATGTGTGTCATGGTGGGGTCTCCACAAAATCAAACAACGAAATACCAAACAAGTGCGCCGCCTGACGGGCATGGTAGCGGCACGCTAGAGCTGCAAGAGCAGTCATGCGACGGTCCGACGGCGCATCTTGTCGTTAGCGCTTGCTTGCCAAGCTGTTTATGCCGGTTTGCGTTGAGGCCGGCGCAGCCAAGATGGGATCAGGACTGTATGCAAAAATCGATGACAATTTTGTCCGCTTCGCGCTGGACGTAGGTCGTCTGAACCCGTTGGCCAAAGAATTGTTCGATCTGTACGAGCAGGGGCAGCGGATCATGATCGTTGCAGAAGCGCATCGTCTCGCCTGCTTGCAAAGCGTTCAGCGCGCCGAAAATAGCCGCATGGCGGAAACGTCTGGCGATTCCGCGCGCATCAAAAATATAGACACCGTTCTGGATAACGGGGATAGAGCAGTCATGAGCCATCATGTTTCTCCTTTAAAGGCTAGTTGCGGCAAAGCAATGCACTACACGGGTGTCGTGCAGCCGAACGGAAACACCATATATGCAATATAAAGATGCATTTCCCATGCGCATTATGCGGCAGAACGTTAAACATGTAAAATATTTACATGTTTAACGTTCTGCCGCAGGAGCTAACAATGAGACGCAGTTCAAAACTTGTTCATTTATCCCGTGAACACCATACAGCACTGGTGCAGGCTAAACGCATTAAGGGAAGTAACAGCAGCACGGACGTGCAGGAGGTATGGCCAAGCGCGGCATTTTTGACCGAACTGGAAGCACACTTTGATGCCGAAGAGGCTATGTTTGCCCAATATCTCGTGCACTTGCCACGACTTGCTAACCTATTTTCGGATGACCACAAAACGTTGCGCGCATTGATGCAACAGTTACATGCAGGCAAGTTGGCTGCCCTACTAGCATTCGGGGAGCGGTTGGAAGCCCATGTCCGTTTTGAGGAAAGGGAGCTCTTCCCCGCTTTAGAAGAACTGATACATCCATCCTGATACGGCGTGAGAGAGACTGACGGTTCAAGTTTTCGAAGACAGGAAAGACAGGCCCAGCCGAGTTGTCAGCGCTTCACGATTGGCACTCAAATCCGCCAAAGTGTAGCGATCCAGTGCGCCATACATCGCTTCGCGCGCCTCGAAGAGGGCATGTTTCAGCATGCACATCCCATCGATTTTGCAACTCCCCCCACCCGCTTCGAAGCATTCGACAATCGGTGCATCTTCCTCACATAAACGTACGAGCGCACCAATGCGGATGTCTGAAGCAGGACGTGCCAAACGCATGCCGCCCCCCCGTCCACGTAGCGTCTCAATCAGGCCTATTTTTCCAAGAAAATGCACCACCTTCATCAGGTGGTTGTCAGATATGCCGTAAGACGCCGCGATTTGAGCCCGCGTCGCGAGTCCTTCTGGCTGTACGGCAAGGTAAATCAGGGTGCGAAGGCAGTAATCGGTAAAGGCATTCAAGCGCACGGAGAGGCTCACGGCAATCAACAGGACTTTAATATTGTACTTTAAATACATTTTTAAATGTATGCTCCTGCGTAGAGAGTTAGCCGGTTTGGTATGTTTTTACCAATCGCGATCGTTCCCGCCTCAAGCAACTGCGCTTCGGTCGCAGCAGCGAAGCGCACAACATCGAGCGGTGCCAGTTGTTCGACCAGGACGCCCTGCAATACATCGCGACGGTCGAGCCGGCACTGGAGCCGTGCGACACGGCTGAAGAATGGCAAACACCCCGCGTACACGTGCACATGCCGCTCGTCAGGCGCGGCCCGTGCATCTGGAACGGATCGATGTGTGCCACGAGCGGGAAAGCAGCCTGTGCGGACATTGCCACGCGCCACTCGCCCTGATCGGTGAAGACATCAGCAAACAGCTCGATATCGAACCCGCCCGCTTCTTCGTCATCCGCCACATCCGTCCACAATATACTTGCCGCCACTGGACATGATGGTTCTAATCATGGAGCTATCCTGCCAAGGGTAGGATAGCTCTTTCCCCCCCTACAATAGCCCTACAACTTTTTCAGAAATGAAAAACGGCTTACGGAAAAATCTGTAAGCCGTTGATTTTATTGGTTGGCCATATCGGACTTTAACCGATGACCAAAGGATTCTGAGTACTTAGGGTTGTTCGCGACGGATAAAAACTCCGCCATGCTGTTGGCACGGCTCAAATCGCTCCCCCTATACGGACACGCAGGTCGGTATATCAAATGATATGGCTGACAGGCATTATTGGACCTGAACACCATGAAATCAGGCCATTTGTCATTGGTATTCTCGTGTAACAGGCTTCAATCAACGGTGATGGGTGTTCAGAGGTTCTGAAAGCAGCAAATCATGCGCCAGCAGCTACGGAAACCAGGACTTACGGCTATCTAGCCGTGACGTTGAACGGCGGCTTTGGGGCGGTAGCGGTCATGCTCATCCATGCCTGTAGTTGTCCGCTTTGGCCGAAATGCGGCCAAAGCGGCTTCTCCCATCGCCGAGCACATCTGCACAACGATTCAGCTACCAACATCCTTCTTCATGCGCAGTTGCCGCCGCAAGTCACCAACTTGATCAACCAGTGCATCGTGCTGAGCCTCAAGCCTCAGCAATTGCTCTTTCCGCTCCTGAGCGATGGCTGACAACGAGGCAACCTGCTGACGTAGCAGATCCCGTTCATTCCCCAGGCTTTCAACTTCAGCAGACCAGAGCGAGCTCATTTCATCCGCTTCGAGCAAGCGCCTCTGCAGTTCCGTAACCTCCAACCGCAATTCGACAGTTGCACGCGTGCGCTGCCCTTGCGCCCATGCGATCAACGCCTTGACCACGGGTTCGTCAATCTCGATAAGTGACTGCTCGGACTCTTTCTTTTTCTTCCAGACACGCAGACCCTCCGTGATCGTTTCTTGTGCGCCGCCACCTAAGTGATCTCGCATGGCACGCACGGAAAGCTGGCGACTTTGCGTCTCAAACAGTGCGCATGCGTCGAGTACGGTTTCCAGCGTTAGGGGGATTTTTTTCATCGGATATCTCCAAATCATGTTGAACATATCCCGTGTAGACACTTGTTTTATACCGGAGCGTAGCTTCGTAACACGTCACATGACTGTTACGCGTGACGACAGTCAAAACCAATCCGGCTTCGGTGCGGGTGCGGGTGCGGGTGCGGGTGCGGGTGCGGGTGCGGGTGCGGGTGCGGGTGCGGGTGCGGGTGCGGGTGCGGGTGCGGGTGCGGGTGCGGGTGCGGGTGCGGGTGCGGGTGCGGGTGCGGTCAGCATGATGTGAACGAGCCCATCCAGGCACAAGGCCGGATTCGCGTAACACGCGAATGACTTGTCGATATACGGAAGGTGCCCAACCTCGACTGGAAACGGCGAGCTACGATGTTTGCGCCAGTGTTCACTCGCGAGCATGAGCAACTGTTTCTGCTGCTCACGTATGCCGTGATAACCGGGCATACGCAGCAGCGCATCGATCAGTGACTTCACCCGCACAACATCAATGCCGACCGTCCCGGTGCTGCGCGTTGCCTCTTCTACGCCAGCACTCCACTCATCAAATGCACGCGGCTGCAAC
>NZ_RJTZ01000330.1:0-887 GCF_024343515.1 Aquitalea sp. S1-19
TGACGCCCTTCAGTTGCGGGAAGGTTTTCTCCAGCTTGGGGCGGACCAGAGTCTCGATGGCACCGGGGTCGCGTGCGCCGTAGACGGTACCGCCACCGTACAGCAGGCGGTTGTCGGCGGTCAGCCGGTAGTAGTCGAGCAGGAAGTTGCAGTCTTCGACACAGTTGTTGCCGGGCAGCAAGGCGCGGGCGAGCTTGGCGTCCAGCGGGGCGGTGGTGACCACCTGCGTACCACAGGGCAGCGTTTTTTCCGCCAGTTTGGGAATCAGGTTGCCCAAGTAGGCATTGCCGGCCACCACGACAAAGTCGGCGCTGACTTCGCCATGCGCAGTCTTGACTGAGGGCTTGTCGCCTTCGATGATGGCCGTCACCGGCGACTGCTCGTAAATCACGCCGCCCAGTGACTCGAACGCAGCGGCTTCGCCCAGCGCCAGATTCAGCGGGTGGATATGGCCGCCCCAGTTGTCCAGCAGTGCGCCGACGTAGGCATCGCTCTGTACGATATCCTTCATGCCGGCTTTGTCGATCAGCTTGAGGCCGGTATGGCCATAGGCTTCCCACAAGGCTTTTTTTGCCGCCATTTCGTCCAGTTGCTTCTGGGTAAAGGCGGCAAACACATTGCCATCCTTCAGGTCGCACTGAATGTTGTATTTGGCGATACGCTCGCGGATGATGCGTCCGCCTTCGAATGCCATGGCGCCGATGCGGCGGGCCGCTTCCTTGCCGTGGCGTGCTTCGATCACGTCCATGTCGCGGCTATAGCTATTGACGATCTGGCCGCCATTGCGCCCCGAAGCGCCCCAGCCGACGCGGGCGGCTTCGAGCACGATCACCTTGTAGCCGGCTTCAGCCAGATGCAAGGCGGTGGAGATGCCGGTGTAACCGGCA
>NZ_RJTZ01000331.1:0-863 GCF_024343515.1 Aquitalea sp. S1-19
TGCGCAACACCCCTTCAAAATACTCCCACTGGTGCGACTCGGCCGGCAGCACATCGTTCATGCCGCGAATCGCCTGAATTTTCTGAGCCATGATCTTTTCTTGTTAAATCAAACCACTGTTGCAGGACGGATCAAACCGCCGCCCTGATCGGAATCACTTTCGAGCCTGATGATTGGCGCTTGCTGCCACCCTCGCCATAACGGCTGGCTACATAGTCGTCGACCAGCGCCTTGAACTCGGCGGCAATAGACTCGCCCTTGAGCGTCACGGTTTTCTCGCCGTCCACATACACTGGCGCCACCGGGACCTCACCGGTTCCGGGCAGCGAAATGCCGATATCGGCCAGCTTGCTCTCGCCCGGACCATTGACCACGCAACCCATGACCGCCACCTTCATCTCTTCCACGCCCGGATATTGCAAGCGCCATACCGGCATGGACTCGCGCAGATAGGTCTGGATACTGTCGGCCAGCTCCTGGAATACGGTACTACTGGTGCGGCCACAGCCGGGACAGGCGGTGACCAAAGGCACGAAACTGCGCAAGCCCATAGTCTGCAGCAACTCCTGCGCCACAATCACTTCGCGCGTGCGCGACTCGCCCGGCTGCGGTGTCAGCGAGATACGGATGGTGTCGCCTATGCCTTCTTGCAAAAGCACAGCCAAAGCCGCACTGGAGGCGACAATGCCCTTGCTGCCCATGCCGGCTTCGGTCAGGCCCAAGTGCAGCGGGAAATCGCAGCGGCTGGCCAAGTTACGGTAAGCGGTAATCAGATCCTGCACATGGCTGACCTTGCACGACAGAATAATATTGTCGGCCGGCAGCCCCAGCTCCATCGCCTTGTCCGCACTTTCCAGCGCCGA
>NZ_RJTZ01000332.1:0-852 GCF_024343515.1 Aquitalea sp. S1-19
CCGAATTAATTCATTATTATCGCGAGGCCAGAGCCGGTCAGCCTGCGCGTGAACAGTGGATCAATATGAGCAAGGCACCGTGGCGGGATGCCAATGGGCAGATCACCGGTCTGGTTGCAGTAGGTCACGATGTCAGCGAACAACAGCGCAGCGAACAAAAAGCGCAGGCGGCCAGACAGCAATTACTGACCGCGATCGAGAACATTCCCGACGGATTTGCGCTGTATGGCGAGGATGATTGTCTGCTGCTGTGCAACCGGCGCTATCAGGCGCTGTATCCACTGATTGCTGACCAGATGCAGGCAGGAACCCCTTTTGCCGATATTTTGCGGGCCGGCGTGGCACGCGGGCAATTCAGCGATGCGATTGCGCATGAGGAAGAGTGGCTGGCATGGCGTCTGGCACAAAAGCAGCAGTCCCAGAGCAGCTTTATCTATCCGCTCGATGGCGGGCGCTGGCTGAAGGTTGCCAATTGCCGGGTAAGCGGTCTTGGCTGGTTGAGTGTCCAGACCGATATTACCGAGCTTAAAGCGGCACAAGAAGCGGCCTTGAGTGCCAGTCGTGCCAAGGACGAGTTTTTGTCCAGCATGAGCCACGAGCTAAGAACGCCGATGAATGCCATTCTCGGCTTTGCCCAGTTAATGGAAAACAGCCAGCGCGACCCGCTCACCGATAAACAGAAAAAGCAGGTCGGGCATATCCGTCAGGCGGGCAGTCATCTGTTGGGCTTGATCAATGAGGTGCTGGATCTGGCCAGTATCGAGTCCGGCAAGCTGACGCTGTCGTTGGAAAACGTACAGCTCAATGAGCTGGCCGAGGAGACGCTGGCGTTGGCGTCATCGCTGATAGGCA
>NZ_RJTZ01000333.1:0-850 GCF_024343515.1 Aquitalea sp. S1-19
CTTTGTCCGCAAGCCGGTGGCGGTCGGCATCCTCGAGCAGCTGGCGCGGGAAAACCTGGGCCATATGGCCTGGCTGCTGGCCGGAGGGGAGCTGCTGGTATACGACGCCATGCAGTCGATGGATGGTGGGGGCTTCCGTGTGGGCGACCGGCTTGACCGGGTGCTGGGCGAGGCCTCGGCACGCGAATACCTGTATGCGCTGATGCGGGAGGCCAGCATCAGGCTAAGGGAGCAGCAACCGGTGGCGCTGGTGGCGGACGAGGCCCGCTTGCTGCTGGCGCGGGCCATGCGCAAACGCGCTTTCGAGTTCGACCTGTTGGCCGAGCAGGCCGCGTACTGTCACGCGTTGGCGCAGACCATTGTGGAAATGCTGCTCGAACAGGCTTCGCCTGCCGGGCTCCAGCAGCAGCTGGCGCGGGCCAAGGCATGGGAGCGGCAGGCTGACCATTTGCTGGTCGAGGCAAGGCAGCGCAGCCATCACTTCGAGCGCTGGCAGCCGATGCTTGGCTTGCTGGAACGGATGGACGATGTCGCCGACGTGCTGGAGGAGGCCGTTTTTGTGCTGGGTTTGCTGTTGCACCCGGGCATGCCGCTGATGCCTGCCGAGGTCAATCGCCATCTGTCGGCGATTGCCGAACTGACCCTGGGTGCGATTCAGGACCAGGTCAAGGTCGTGGAAATCGCGCGCCATCTGGAAGAAGGCGGCGCCCAGCGTGACGGCGACGAATTCCTGAAGGTGCTCTGGCGTATTGTCCGGGCCGAGCGGGCCTGTGACGAAGCGCTGCGCATGGCACGCTGGGAGCTGGTCGGCCAATGGCGCGAGCACGCGGCCGCGCTGCACATGGCGGTC
>NZ_RJTZ01000334.1:0-849 GCF_024343515.1 Aquitalea sp. S1-19
AGTTGCCATGGGAAGGCTGAGCCCTTGCCTATTTTTTGCAAAGACACACAATGACCCGCAATAAAGAATGGCTACAGCGCAGCCGCGCCGCCGTCTGGCATCCGTGTACGCAGATGAAGCGCCACGAAACCCTGCCCATCGTGCCGATTGCCCGTGGCGACGGCGCCTATCTTGTCGATTTTGACGGCCAGCGCTATCTCGACGGTGTGTCGTCGTGGTGGGTCAATCTGTTCGGCCATAACGAAGCGCGCATCAAGGCCGCCATCAGAAGTCAGCTGGACGAACTCGACCATGTGATGCTGGCCGGCTTTACCCACCGCCCGGTGGTGGAATTATCCGAACGCCTGTCGGCACTGACCGGCCTCGGTCACGCGTTTTACGCCTCGGATGGCGCCAGCGCCACCGAGATCGCCCTCAAAATGAGCTTTCATTACTGGAAGAATCAGGGGCGCGTCCAAAAGCAGCGTTTTGTCAGCCTGGAAAACAGCTACCACGGCGAAACCGCAGGCGCGCTGGCGGTGCTGGATATTTTCGAACAGGATGATGTGCTGGCACGCAATCGCGAGCAGGCGCTGCGCTTTGATGCGCTGCTTGTGCCCTTGCAGCAACACCCGCGTGTACGCCATTGGCGCCGCTGCGGCATGATCTGGGCTTTCGAGGTGGATAGCGCGCGTGCCGATTTTGCCCAGGCCTTTTTTGCCGCCATGCTCAAGCTGGGCTGTTTGCTGCGCCCGATAGGCAAGACCGTGTACTTTATGCCGCCTTATGTGGTGACCGAAGAAGACATGACGCTGCTGCGCGATGCGACACTGGCGACGCTGGAACTGCTGGAACAAGACGCCGGCGCCG
>NZ_RJTZ01000335.1:0-825 GCF_024343515.1 Aquitalea sp. S1-19
CAGGCATGCAACTGTTTACAGTGCATCCTTGAGTGCCTTGCCGGCACGGAACTTCGGGGTACGGGCGGCAGGAATGGTGATGGTTTCACCAGTCTTAGGATTGCGACCGCTACGCTCGGCACGTTCGCCTACGTAGAAAGTACCAAAACCGACCAGCGTGACATCATCGCCGTTTTTCAGGGTATCGGTTACAGCAACAATTACACCGTCCAGCGCTTTGGCAGCAGCTGCCTTGGAAATGTCGGCATGGGCTGCGATGGCATCGATCAGTTCAGACTTGTTCACGTTAAGTCCCCTTTCATCATTCTTCGGAATACGTAGTATGCGGCAAAACCGCCTGATTTATAGCAAGGCTGAAATCCTTGTGTCAAGCGGCCTCCCGAGGGTAGCCCCGGGCAAAAAAGCGGCCTGACACGAGGTATTTCATGCGCTTTTAAACTCTTTCCGACGCCTTGAATCAGTGCGTCACGACGGACTGATTCTGCACGGCGTCCGCTGATGGCGACATATTGGCAGACGTTGCATCCTCTGACAACGCCTCAGGCATTCTTTCCAGCGCCAAAGCCAATACCTGATCTATCCATTTGACTGGATGGATCTCCAGCTTGCCCTTGATATTCGCTGGAATTTCAACGAGATCCTTCACATTGCCATGCGGGATCAGCACCTGCTTGATGCCGCCACGGTGCGCCGCCAAAAGTTTCTCTTTGAGGCCGCCAATTGGCAACACTTCACCGCGCAAGGTGATTTCGCCTGTCATGGCCACATCGGCGCGCACCGGACTTCCGGTCAGCACCGACACAATGGCCGTGGTCATGGCGATGC
>NZ_RJTZ01000336.1:0-813 GCF_024343515.1 Aquitalea sp. S1-19
GCATTGAGCGCACGCACCCGCTGCGCCAGCCCCGCCTCCAGTTGGCGCCAGTCTGCTGCCGGGATGACACGCGGGATGGTATCGAACGGAATCAGGCGCTCGGCGCCGGAGTCGTCACCGTAGACGGCGAAGGTGATACCGACGCGATGGAAGAGCTGGTTGGCTTCTTCCCGTTTTCGCGCCAGCATTTCAGGAGGCTGGGCCTGCAGCCAGTTGGCAAAGTGCTGGTAATGGCTGCGTACCGCACCGCTGGATAGCAGCATTTCATCGTGATGCCCGGGCTCGGGCAGGGTCAGCGCGTGCATGGTGTGCTCCCGGTAGGCTCTTGACTGGGAGTTCAGCAAGCGCCATGCCAGCTATTGGCCGGGTTAAAGCACATCGTAGACAGACAGAGGGGGCGATAGTGGTGCATGGCAAGGCATGTGCACCACTGCGGCGCACCGCATCAGCGGCGGCGGGTGTCCTCGATATCGGCCAGCAGAATGTTCAGTGCACCGGACGACAGTTTGAGCTCCAGCAAGGAGACGCCCAGCGAGGCGATCATGAGCGCGAGGCTGGCACCGAAGCTGTAGTGAGCCAGCGTTTCCCAGCCCAGATAGATCTTGAGCATGGCGACAACACACAGAAACAGGCTGGCGACGCCAAGAAACTGCATTTGCTGGATCAGCCATACCCGGCGCCTGAGGCTGGAGATCTGCAGCAAAATCTTGGGGTCGGGTGCCCGCCGATAGTCGTTGTACAGATTGCGTATGGTGGCCGCCAGCCCCAAAAAGCGGTTGGTATAGGCCAGCAGCAGCAAGGAAATGGCCGGGA
>NZ_RJTZ01000337.1:0-801 GCF_024343515.1 Aquitalea sp. S1-19
CGTGCCCTGCAGCAGGAGCTTGGCCAGTTGCTGGAGGGTGGGCGTCTGCCTATCGTCACGGTGGCCATGCTGGATCTGGATTATTTCAAGGAAGTCAATGACAAGGGAGGGCATCAGGCGGGCGATCTGATGCTGCAGGCGGTGGCGGGCATTCTCCACGAGGGCTTGCGCGAATCGGATAGCATTGCTCGCATGGGGGGCGACGAATTTGCCTTAATCCTGCGCCATTGTGATGAAGCCCATGGGCAACTGGTGCTGAATCAGATCCGGCAACGTATTGAAAGCTACCGCTTGGCATTTTCCGGCCAGTCTTTTACTTTGAGTGCCAGCATCGGATTGACGCAGATCCAGTCATCCGATGCCACGCCCGAAGAGGTGCTCGCCCGCGCCGACAAGGCATGTTATACGGCCAAATTTTCCGGCCGCAACCGCATCGCCAGCGCACAAGGCGAGCTGCTTAGCTAGACGCCCATCTTGTCGCGCATTTCATACCACCATGCGCCCAGGGTCAGCATGGGGACGCGGAACAGACGCCCGCCCGGGACCGGGTAGTGCGGCAAGGAGGCGAAGGCATCGAAGCGTTCGCTCTGGCCGCGGATCGCTTCGGACAGCAGGCGGCCGGCCAGATGGGTGTAGGTCACGCCATGGCCGCTGCAGCCTTGCGAGTAGTAGATATTCTTGCCGATGCGCCCGGCTTGCGGCAAGCGGGTCAGCGTCAGCGAGAAGTTGCCGGTCCAGCTGTAGTCGATCTTGACGCCCTTCAGTTGCGGGAAGGTTTTCTCCAGCTTGGGGCGGACCAGA
>NZ_RJTZ01000338.1:0-786 GCF_024343515.1 Aquitalea sp. S1-19
TCCTCGGGCAGTTACGCGCCCACTAAATAAAAAAATTTAATGGCAGGCCAGACGCGGAGACCCCGTGTCTGACCTGCCAGTTTTGCAAACCTGTAGAAGGAGAAACTTCATGTCATTGCAAGCCCGCCTTGTTGCGACCGCCGTTGCAGCCGCTTTTGTCGCTACCCCGGCATTGGCTGCCGAACTCACCGGTACCCTGAAAAAAATTAAGGAGTCCGGCGTTGTTGTCTTGGGTCACCGCGACGCTTCTATTCCATTTTCTTATCTGGCTGGCGGCGCAACACCGGTAGGCTACTCGCACGACCTGCAGCTGAAGGTGGTGGAGAAGCTGAAAAAAGACCTGAACATGCCCAACCTGCAGGTGAAGTACAACCTGGTGACCTCGCAGACGCGTATTCCGCTGGTTCAGAATGGCACCGTGGATCTCGAGTGCGGTTCGACTACCAATAATATCGAGCGCCAGCGTCAGGTCGACTTCTCGGTTGGTATCTTTGAAATCGGCACCCGTTTGCTGACCGCCAAGACGACCGGCATCAAGGATTTTGCCGACCTCAAGGGCAAGAACGTCGTGACCACGGCCGGCACCACCTCGGAGCGTCAGCTCAAGGCGATGAATGCAGCCAAGAGCCTGGGGATGAACATCATCTCGGCCAAGGACCATGGCGAATCCTTCCTGATGCTGGAGTCCGGCCGTGCCGCGGCCTTTATGATGGATGATGCCCTGCTGTTCGGCGAAATGGCCAAGGCCAAAAATCCGGCCAATTGGGTTGTGGTCGGTACGCCGCA
>NZ_RJTZ01000339.1:0-773 GCF_024343515.1 Aquitalea sp. S1-19
TTTCGCTGTTGTGGAAAGCTGGCAGGCAATGCAGGAACTTAACAGCCGGGTTCTTGGCAGCAGCCATCAGTTCGGCGTTCACCTGGAATGGGGACAGCAGGGCAATACGCTCGGCCCAAACTTCTTTTGGCTCGCCCATGGAAACCCAAACGTCGGTGTGGATGAAGTCAACGCCTTCAACCGCAGCCTTAGGATCATCGGTCAGCACCAGACGCGCGCCGGTTTGAGCAGCAATTTTCTTGCACTCTTCAACCAGGGACTCTTCTGGCCACAGGTCCTTAGGACCACCGATGCGAACTTCCATGCCCAGTTTGCAACCCACAACCATCAGGGAGTTACCCATGTTGTTGCGGGCATCGCCAACGTAAGCGTAAGAGATCTGGGACAGCGGCTTTTCGCTGTTTTCGATCATGGTCAGCACGTCAGCCAGCATCTGGGTTGGGTGCCATTCGTCGGTCAGACCGTTGTAAACCGGTACGCCGGCGTTGTCGGCCAGTTCCTGAACCACGTCCTGCTTGAAGCCACGGTATTCGATCGCATCGTACATGCGGCCCAGTACACGGGCGGTGTCTTTCATCGACTCTTTGTAGCCGATCTGCGAACCGGACGGCCCGAGGTAGGTCACATGTGCGCCCTGGTCATAGGCTGCCACTTCAAACGCGCAACGGGTACGGGTCGATGCTTTTTCAAAAATCAGCGCGATGTTTTTGCCAAGCAGATGCGGCTCTTCGTTACCGGCGTACTTGGCACGCTTCAGGTCACGGGACAGGTCC
>NZ_RJTZ01000034.1:0-27431 GCF_024343515.1 Aquitalea sp. S1-19
TCCGGCAGGGCACTACCGTGTGCAGGCGGGCGACACGCTATACCGCATTGCGCGCAATAGCGGGCGCAGCGTCAGCGAACTGCGCAGCTGGAACCGGCTGCCCGGCAATGCCATCAATGTGGGGCAGGTGCTGCGCATCATCCCGCCGCCACGCTATGCAGCCAGCAACCAGAATAGCAGCCCACGCCCAAGCAAGCCTGCGGCAACACCCGTGCGTCCGGCGGCCAAGCCTAAGCCGGCCCCCGCCAGCGCTAGCATCGCGCTGAGCTGGCCGGCCAAGGGCAAGCTGATTCAAGGTTACAGCAGCCGCAACAAGGGCATCGATATTGCAGGCAAGCCCGGAGACGACATTCTTGCTGCCGGCGCCGGCAAGGTGGTCTATGCCGGGCAAGGCATACGCGCTTACGGCAACTTGCTCATTATCAAGCACAACGAAGCCTTCCTCAGCGCCTATGCCCATAACCAGTCGCTCAGGGTCAAAGAAGGCGATACCGTCAGGCGTGGCCAACCCATCGCCAGCATGGGCAGCAGCGGCACCGACCGCACCAAGTTGCACTTCGAACTGCGCTACCGCGGCCAGGCGGTCGATCCCATGCCTTATCTGAACTAAGCGCTACTTGCAGCCCAAGAGCCGGTTGACGACGCCGGCACCGGCCGCACGGCCAGTCGCAAGGCAAGCCGTCAGCAAATAGCCGCCAGTCGGCGCCTCCCAGTCCAGCATCTCGCCGGCACAAAATACGCCCGGCAAGCGCTGCAGCATCAAGCCGCTATCCAGAGCCGCAAAGCACACGCCACCGGCACTGCTGATCGCCTCGTCCAGCGGGCGCGGCGCGCTGACCGTCACCGGCAAGGCCTTGATGGCCGCAGAAAGCCTAGCCACATCGTTAAAGCTGTCCTTGTCCAGGCATTCGCGCAGCAAGCCCATGCGCGCACCCTTGAGATTCAGCCGGCTTTGCAGATGGCTGGACAGCGAGCGCGAGCCGCGCGGATGGGCGACTTCTTGCATAACCTTGTCGGCACTACGATCCGGTGCCAGATCCAGATAAAAGGTCGCCTGACCATCGCGCTTGATCAGCTCACGCAAGCGTGCAGACAAGGCATAGATCAGATTGCCTTCGACACCATAGCGCGACAGCACCAGACCGCCGCGCCGGGTCTCGCTGACACCGTTTACATCGCTTAAGGTGACGGTGATGGATTTAAGCGCCTCACCGGCAAACTTGTCGGCAAAAAATGGCGACCAGCCCGCCTCGAAGCCACAGTTGGAAGGCTCAAGCTCCGCCACCGCCACACCCTTCTCCTGCAGTAGCGGCAACCAGGCACCATCCGAGCCCAGCTTGCGCCAGCTCCCGCCGCCCAGCGCCAGCACGACGGCATCCGCCGCTACCGTCACCTCGCCTTGGGGCGCACTAAAACGCAAAGCGCCCCCATCGCTCCAGCCCTGCCAACGGTGGCGCGGGTGAAAGTTCACCCCCATGGCGCGCAAGCGGCTAAGCCAGGCGCGCAGCAGCGGCGCGGCCTTCATTTCGCGCGGGAAAACCTTGCCCGAACTGCCGACAAAAGTCTCAACCCCCAGGCCGTGCACCCAGGCACGCAAGGCTTCGGCATTGAAAGCATCCAGATAAGGCCGCAGCAGATCGGCCCGTTGACCGTAGCGCGCAACAAAGTCCGGCCACGGCTCGGCATGGGTAATATTCATTCCGCCCACGCCGGCCAGCAAAAACTTGCGCCCGACCGAGGGCATGGCATCGTAGACATCGACCGCGATACCGGCCCTAGCAATCTGCTCTGCCGCCATCAGGCCGGCCGGCCCCCCGCCGACAATGGCAACTCGTAGATCGGACGCTAAGCGGGGCATGGCAGGACTTTCAAATAAAGCACGGCCTGAAATTCAGGCCGTGGAGGGTAAAGCAGGGATTTTAAACCAGTTCAGCGTTCAAACAGCGTGCCCAAGACGGAAAACATTCTGACAAAGCCATCTTCCGGCTCGGGCAGTTCGCCATTGGGCGTCAGCCGGTCAAACAGTTCGGGCAAGGCTTCAGCCATGACTTTGGCCGCATTGAGCGAGGTCGTTTCCATCATATCGGCAAATTGCCCGACCGCTTTCTCGCCCAGCGCCATATACACATCGGCCGGGGTCAATGCCATATTTTCGCCACTGCCAAGCCAGGACTCCAGCACGGCATCCAGGCCGATATCGCGAAAACGCTGCCCCAGGCCGGCCAGGCCGCCATGCTCGTCCACCAGAACGGCCAGCGCCCGCATCACGGCATCGTGCCGCCCCTCACCCGACATCAATTCGCCCAAACGGTCAAAGCACTTCATATGGCCTCCTGTGCTATGACTGCCCGAACAAACCCTTGAGCAAGGATGAGCCTTGGGACAGCAAGTCGGTATTCCCTGCCGGCACTTCGCCGTCAGGCGTCAGCTTGTCGACCAGTTGCGGCAGGGCGGTAGCCAGCGATTGTGCCACTTGCGACGTATCCAGCCCCATCTTGCCGGCCAGCGCCGCGATTTGCTCATTGCCCAGTACCTGTTCGATCTGCGATGCCGCAATGGCCTGATTGTCGCCGGTAGAGATCCATGACGACACGACATCACCGAGGCCACCTTGCTGGAATTTTTCAACCAGCCCGCCTAACCCTCCATTTTGCTCCAGCAGCGAGCCCATCGCCCCCATCAGGCCGCCCTGCCCCTCGGCCCCCTCCGCACCGCTACCCAGCGCGCCGGTTAATTGATCTAGCAGTCCCATGATGATCTTTCGCGAGTGAAGGAACTACCAGTCTAGTTTTTTGCCCGCAAAAAACCAAAAAGCCCGCCTAAACAGGCGGGCTTAGCTTAGACAGCCAGGGATATCAGCAGCCCTTGTCGCACTTGGCGTCAGGGTTCTGAATCAGCAGGCGTACCAGCGTACCACGTGGTTCGCGTACAGCGTCAGTACCGGTCGACAGCACCTTGCCATCCGCTGGTGCCTTGTATTCTTTCACGCTGTCGCCAAACACGTTCAGCTGACGGGCAACGACCTGATCTTTCTTCACCATATCGCCCAGCTTGACCAGAATTTCGGCGTAGCCGCCCTGCTCTGCGCGGATAGTCGTCATGTCGTTACCAACAAAAGCCTTGGCAGTCTTGGCGGTACGGCCGATCTTGCCGTCGATCATCTTCAGGTCGACCATCACGTTGCGGGTGCCTTCGACACCGCGATCTATCATGTCCGTGTCGAATTTGCGCGGAGAACCCAGTTCCAGCGTCACCGCCGGGATCTTGGCGCTGACGAATTCGGTCTCGGTCGAGCCTTTCTCGCCCGGATCCTTCTTGATCTGGTCGGCCGGGAACAGCTCGGCGATGCGCTCGATGCGCGGATCGCGGTAGTCGGCGTAGATGAAGAACGGGAAATCGGTACCGGTCGACTGGGTGTGGAAGTCGAGCACATAGTCGACATTACCCTGCCACAGCTTGTTCCACATCAGCCACGCATGCTGCTCGGGCGCAGTGCCCTTTTCCTTGCCCGGAAAGAGACGATTAAAGTTGGCCGACGCGCCGCCGTCATTGTAGGTTGCCCACTCGCGGGTCACGCGATTGATTGCATTCGGGTTGGAGCCGGTCACCGCAACGACAGTGCCGGAGAGCTTGGCGGCGTCGAGGCCAGCCATCACCTTCTGCACGGCGCGGATGCCATTGACTTCGTCACCGTGGTTGCCGCTGTTGAGAACCAACTTCGGGCCGGCTTTGGCACCCTTGGCAACGACGACCGGAACGTAGAAATGCTGGCCGATACCATCGCTCGTGCCCTGGAACATAAAGCGGTGCGTTTTGCCCGGCGCAAGGTCGGCCACATCAAGTTGCGAAATAACAGGAACGCCCTGCACTTTGTCACCGGTGTAAACGGTGGCAGCCTGAGCGGCCATCGCGGTCAGTGCCAGACTTACGGCAAGAGTCAGTTTACGCATGCTTGATCTCCGATGATGTAAAACCAGATAAGGGAAATATTGCGCTCAGTACCAGTGCCCGGCCTGATGACGGGCAATAAACGGTACTCAATCTGGCTCTCACTATACTCAAATCATCTTAAAATAATTTGCTCATCGTCAACCAAATAACTATTAATGCGAAGTTTTTATCACAATGAAAATTTAAAATTCGCGATTCCCTTGCCCTGAATGCCGCGTCGCCAACTAAAAGCCAAGGCGGTAATAAGGTTCTGTGAGCGCCACATGCCGGCTTGCCATGATGTCCTGCCCTGTTTCAAAGATACAAATAGTCAGCCCGAAACAGCCGGGATATCAACGCCGGTATGAAGCCTCCAGCCTTGCCTCCACCCGCTTTTGCACCCGCTCGAAACTGGCACTCAAGACCCAGTAAATGCCTGCCGCCGCCAGATACAAAGGCAGGGGCTGGAAGGTTTGTGCGATGACTTCCTTGGTCGCCAACATCAGCTCGGTCACCGTGATCACCGAAACCAGCGAGGTATCCTTGATCAGCGAAATCAGGCTGTTGGACAGGCTGGGAACAGCCAGACGCAAAGCTTGCGGCGCGATGATGTAACGCATGCTCTGCCACCAGCCAAAGCCCAGCGACTGTGCCGCCTGCCACTGGCCCTGGCTCACGCCGACAATGGCGCCACGCATGCTCTCGGACAGATAAGCAGACACATTCAGCGTCAGCGCCAGTATGCCAGCACTCACCGGATCGAACTCGATGCCGATACCGGGCAGGCCGTAATAGATAACGAAAATCTGCACCAGCAAAGGGGTGCCACGCATGGCGCTGACGTACACCGCCGCGATCTGGCTAAGTACCGGCAAGCGCGCCACGCGTACCAAGGCCACGCTAAAACCCAGCATCAAGCCCAGCACCATGCTGACCAAGGCAAACATCAGCGTATATAACGCACCCTTGAGCATGACCGGCAAAGCCAGCTCGAACAGTTCCAACCACTCCATTGCACATCCTCCCGCATTACGCGGCACACATAAAACAGCACGCCCCGCGTGGGCGGGGCGTGCACTACACCAATAAATAAATCAAATCATAGCGCCAGATCAGCGCGCTTGTGGCGCTTTGGATACATCGGTGCCAAACCACTTGGTCGAGATCTTGCGCAGCGTGCCGTCAGCCTGCATCGCAGACAAGGTCTTGTCCAGCGCGGCCTTGAACTGCGGATTATTACGCGCAAACGGAATACCCATCTGCGTCAGCCCGCCAACCGGCGCACCAGCCTTAACTGGCAGACGCGACTCCTTGATGGCAAACGGAATCAGCAGGCTGTCGTTCAGCGCGGCATCGACGCGGCCAGTGGCCAGATCCTGCAGGTATTCAGGCGCACCCGGGTAGGTCTTGACCTCAACCCCGGCCATGCCCTTAGCCAGATCGGCGTAATTACTACCCTGACCTACACCGATTTTCTTGCCCTTAAGATCTTCGGCTGTGGCCAGCTTGCGGGTTTCGTTCTTGCGCACGATCAACTGGGCACTGGAAACGGTATACGGCTGACTGAAATCAAAGACCTTCTTGCGTGCATCGGTAATCGACACCTGGTTCATCACCACATCGAACTTGCCCGAAGACAAGCCGGCCAATAGCCCGCTCCACTCGCCGGTAACAAACTGCGGCTTCACCTTCAGGCGCTTGGCAATTTCATTGCCCAACTCGACCTCGTAACCGGTCAGTTGCTGCTGCTTGTCTTTGAAGTTGAACGGCGGATAAGTGCCTTCCAGCGCAATAATCAGCGTACCGCGCTGCTTGACGGTATCCAGCAGGTCTGCAGCAAAGGCATGGGAACCCAGCAGCAGCATGGCAATAAGGGGCAGGCTTTTCTTCATATCGTAATAACCTTGAGTTATATATATTGAATGCAATATTCAATTGCAGACTATAACAAGACTCGCCCCTTTACTCCAGCCCCAAACGACAAATAAGTAAACACCACTTAGCCAGCGAAACTACGCAGCAAGAGCCAGATCAGGAGGGCAAATACTACGGCAGCGCCCCACAGCACCCGGCGACGCAGAATGCTCACGCGCGTAATCAGCTGCGCATTCTGTTCGGCTAGTTGTTTGACCAGCTCGCTTGAGGCCTGCAACTGCTGCTGCACCTCGGCCAGCCCCTGCTCCAGCGCCACCATGCGTGCATCCATCCGAGCCAATAGCGGGTCATCGGCGGCTGCCGCATCGCTTTGCGGCACGATAACCTCGACCGGCTCTGGTGCCTTGGCCCGGGTTTTTTTCCACAACTTGCGCGCGCCTTCGGCAATCACCGGCGCATTGCTGACGACCTCCGACCACGGCACGCTTTTCAACACTGCCAACCAACTGATGGCCATGAACCTCTCCCTGAAATGACAACAGCCCGGCAAGGATAAGCTGCCGGGCTGTTGATCGTGCGGATAAGACTTAGACGTTGAACAGGAAGTTCAGCACATCACCATCCTGCACCACATAGTCCTTGCCTTCGGCACGCATCTTGCCCGCTTCCTTGGCCTTGGCTTCGCCGCCGTAGGCGATAAAGTCGTCGTAGGAAATGGTCTGCGCACGGATAAAGCCGCGCTCGAAATCGGTGTGGATCACACCGGCGGCCTGTGGCGCGGTGTCGCCGACATGGATAGTCCAGGCACGCACTTCCTTCACCCCGGCGGTGAAGTAGGTCTGCAAGCCCAGGAGCTTGTAAGCACCGCGGATCAGGCGATCCAGACCCGGCTCTTCCAGACCCATATCGGCGAGGAACTCGGCCTTGTCCGCGTCATCCAGATCGGCGATTTCGGACTCGATGGCCGCACATACCGCAACCACCGGTGCGCCCTCGGCCTCGGCCAGCGCCTTGAGCTTGTCCAGATGCGGGTTATTTTCGAAGCCGTCTTCGGCCACGTTGGCCACATACATCGCAGGCTTAATGGTCAGCAAGCACAGCGGCTTGAGCATGGCACGCTCTTCGTCGTCCAGCTTGAAGCCGCGTACCGGCTTGCCTTCGTTCAGGTGCGGCAGCAGTTTTTCCAGCAACGCTACCAGCTTTTGCGCGTCTTTGTCACCGGAACGGCCCTTCTTGCTTTCGCGTACGATGGCTTTTTCCACTGCCGACATATCGGCCAGTGCCAGCTCGATACCGATGGTTTCCAGGTCGGCAATCGGGTCGACCTTGCCGGCAACGTGGATCACATTGTCGTCGTCAAAGCAGCGCACCACATTCACGATGGCATCGGTTTCACGGATATTGGCCAGGAACTGGTTGCCCAGGCCTTCACCCTTGGATGCGCCCGCCACCAGACCGGCGATATCGACGAACTCGACAATGGCAGGCTGGATTTTTTGCGGGTTGATGATCTTGGATAGTGCAGCCAGACGCGGGTCCGGTACTTCCACGATGCCGACGTTAGGCTCGATGGTGCAGAACGGATAGTTAGCCGCTTCGATACCAGCCTTGGTCAGGGCGTTAAACAGGGTGGACTTGCCGACGTTGGGCAGGCCGACGATGCCGCATTGCAAACTCATGGGGATTTCCTCGTATAGGATGGCGCCCAGCCCAGCCGGCTGGCGTCGAATGTTTAGGATTGTATCACCGCAATAGCGGTGCTTTGTCTTGGCGCGCACAGGGCGACTGCCACACCATGCGGGCATTGGCAAACTGCTCGCCCCGCTTTAGCACCAGACGTCGCTCTATCACGACAAAACCTTGGTGGGCAAATAAAGCCTCGGCACGCAGGCTGACGTCGGCGTACACACGCGCTAAATCACGCCTCTGCGCCTCCTGCAGCAAGAAGGCCAGCAAGCGGCGCCCGACTCCGCATCCTGCAGCGGATGCAGCCACGAAAAAATGGTCAATCAGACCGTCGTTCTGCAAGTCGGCATAAGCCACAATGCGGCCATCCCGCCTGACGACATATGGCGACAGATGCGCCATGCTGTCGCACCAGTGCAAGTATTGCTGCGCATCCAGCGCCGGTGCCCAGGCCATGCACTGGGCTGGCGTGTAATCGCGGCAGGCCAGACCATGCACCGATGACTCGAATACCGCACGCAGTTCTGCCGCATTCTCCTGAGCAAAAGGGCGGATAGAAAGCCCGCTCACTTGGCTACGGTATGCAGGACCTTCATCGCGCCGGGCATGTCGCCGGCAATGACCTGCGGCAGAACTGCCAGCGCACGGCCAATCGCATCATCAATCTCTTGCTGCTCTTCGGCGCGTGGTTTTTTCAGTACGAAGTTGACCACCTCGGCACGATCGCCCGGGTGGCCGATGCCGATGCGCAAGCGCCAAAAGTTAGGCGTACCCAGCTTGGCGATAATATCCTTCAGACCGTTATGACCGCCATGACCACCGCCCTGCTTGAGTTTGGCGACGCCAGGCTCAAGATCAAGCTCATCATGCACGACCAGCACTTCTTCCGGCGCAATCTTGTAAAAACGCGCCAAAGCGCCGACCGACTGGCCGGACAGATTCATAAAGGTCATGGGCTTGAGCAGCCACAGATCTTCGCCGTCCAGCTTGACCCGGCCTGCCTCGCCAAAGAACTTGCCCTCGGGGCCAAGCTGCGGTGCCTTGAGCTTCCACGCCAGTTCATCCACCAGCCAGAAGCCAGCATTATGGCGGGTTTTTTCATATTCGGCCCCGGGGTTGCCCAGGCCGACAATCAGGCGAATTGTGGACATCGCACATTCCAATCAGACAGGGCCAAACTCGCTGCCCAATAAAAAAGCCCGCTGTACCCGTAAGGGACACAGCGAGCCTGATGCTTTTGCGCCGAATTACTCGACGATCACACCGGAAGCCGAAGCAACGGTAGCGTTATCGCCACGTGCCAGAGCAACAATTTCAACGCCTTCTGGCAGTTTCAGATCGGACAGATGAACGATCTGGCCGGCAACCATAGCCGACAGGTCAACCGAGATCGACGAAGGCAGGTTAGCTGGCAGGGTGCGCACGTCTACTTCGGTGGTCACGTGGGAGATACGGCCGCTATGCAGCTTGACAGCTGGGCATACATCGGCGCCAACGAAGTGCAGAGGCACTTTAACGTGTACTTTTTCGTTCGGGTTCACGCGCTGGAAGTCAGCGTGCATCACCATTGGCTTAACCGGGTGCATCACGAAGTCGCGCAGCAGAACCTGTTCTTTGGCGCCATCGATCACCAGATCGATTACGCTGGCGTGGAAAGCTTCTTCTTTCAACGCGTAGAACATTGGGTTGTGATCCATAGTGATGGATACAGCATCCTTGTTGTCGCCGTAAACAATCGCAGGCAGTTTGCTAGCGTGACGCAGGCGGCGGCTCGCACCCGTACCCAGCTCTTCGCGCTTAGCAGCAATCAGTTCGTAAGACATGGTATTTCCTTATATTTCACGTTAAAAGCAGCATGCCACCGCGACCAGTGGCCATGCCGTTACGGCAGGCAAGCGCCTGTCGAAACCAGATCCTCATTGAAGAGGTAGGACACCGACTCTTCGTTGTTGATGCGACGCAGTGTTTCCGCAATCAGGCCGGCGATGGATACCACGCGAATGCGCGGGCTCTGTCTCGCGGCAGCCGACAACGGGATGGTGTCTGTCACCACAACCTGGTCGATGTCCGAATTGGTAATGCGTTCTACGGCCTGGCCGGAGAAAATGGCATGAGTCGCATACGCCAGCACACGCTCGGCACCGCGCTCTTTCAGCGCGGATGCTGCCTTGCACAGGGTGTTGGCGGTATCGATCATATCGTCGACGATCAGGCAGGTACGGCCCGATACATCACCGATGATATTCATCACCTCGGCCACATTGGCCTTGGGACGACGCTTGTCGATAATGGCAAGGTCGGTATTCAATGCTTTGGCAACAGCACGCGCACGCACCACGCCGCCGACATCGGGGCTGACCACGATCAGGTCTTCGATGCGCTGGGCACGAATGTCTTTCAGCAACACAGGTGTCGCGTAGACATTGTCCACCGGCATATCGAAGAAGCCCTGGATCTGGTCGGCGTGCAGATCAACGGTCAGCACGCGGTCGATGCCGGAGCTGGTCAGCATATTGGCGACCAGTTTGGCAGTAATCGGCACCCGGGCGGAACGCGGACGGCGATCCTGACGGGCATAGCCGAAGTAAGGGATGGCTGCAGTAATACGACCGGCCGAAGCGCGTTTGAGCGCGTCGGCCATGGTGAGGATTTCCATCAGATTGTCGTTGGTCGGCGCACAGGTCGACTGCAGAATAAAAACGTCGCGACCGCGTACGTTCTCCAGTAGCTCCACCGCGACCTCACCATCGCTGAACTTGCCAACATCGGCACGTCCCATCGAGATATCAAGGTGTTTAACCACGTTTTGCGCGAGGTCCGGATTTGCTGTTCCGGTAAAAACCATCAAACTATCGTAAGCCGCCATCACCAATCGCCTGTCACTGAGCTGAATAAAGAAAAAGCGAGTAAGAATGACTTACTCGCTTTTTTGCTTTTGATTTCTGGCTGGGGAGGTAGGGATCGAACCTACGAATGCCGGAATCAAAATCCGGTGCCTTACCACTTGGCGACTCCCCAGTAAAACTGATATCAGACCTTGTCGTACAACGGATGCTGACTCAAACCTCTGGTCACAAACCCGTTGAATCTAGCCGACACTGCCGTATAAATTCTGTTTGCCTGGCTTTCTGACTGACATTCCAGAAACACACAACTTCCGGATCCAGTCATCAGCGGTGAACCGTATTTGCTTAGCTCGCTCACAGCCTCGCTCACCGCCGGGTACATCTCACAAACAACTTGCTGCAGCGCGTTTCGTTGTTGCTGCGTTGTTTTGAGGATTCGCATTATGCCCACCTCGTCTTGCCCTGTCAACACCTTTTGTGAAAAAGTTTTAAAAACTTCGGCTGTAGGCACATTAACTCCGGGGTGAAGCACCACATACCAGGCCGGCAAAGCCTTGATTTCACTGAGTTCTTCACCTATTCCGGTCGCCCGCGCATTACGTCCAAAAATAAAAACAGGCACATCGGCCCCTAGCTGCAAACCCAATACCATCAATTGTTCGCGCGTCAGGTCTGTCTGCCATAAACGGTTTAATGCGAGCAAAACCGTGGCAGCATCCGAGCTGCCGCCGCCCAAGCCACCGCCCATGGGAATGCGTTTGCTGACGCGGATATTTACCCCCAGCGTCGAGCCGCTATATTGCTGCAGCAAGCGTGCTGCGCGTACCGTCAGGTCCGATTCGGCCGGCACACCCGGCAAAGGATTGACCAGCACAATCTCGCCATCGTCACGCACGGCCAGCTCTATGGTGTCGGCCAGATCGATAAAGCGAAATACGGTGTCCAGCAAATGGTAGCCATCGGCGCGCTTGCCCACGATATGCAAGGAGAGGTTGAGTTTGGCTGGCGCGGCAAAGGCGAGGTAATTCTCGTTCATGGCAAGATGGCAGGTAAATGGATAGAAGGCGTGCGCCATTCGCTGGCAACGACGCGCAGCGAGATATCGTCACGCACCAGGTCGATGCGCTGCGGATAGGCCGCACCCGGTTCATCGGAAACAAAACGTATGGTCCAGCCTTGCTGCACGAGTGCACCATCGGCCAAAAATTCATGCGGCACGCCGGGCGCGGCGCGGCCGCGCACCCACCAAGCGAGGTTAGCCAGCGGCAAGGGCCAGCCCAGCACCTGTTCGGTCAGCGCCTCGACATCGGCCGCATGCCAGCTTTTGCCGTCAGCCAGCAGCAACACACCCGCTGCGTCGCGCGTCACCCGTGCAACCGTGGTGCCCAGCGGCGTATTGACCGACAACTCGTCACGCGCCGGCGCATGCGTCCAGTCAAAGCGTGCCAGCTGCCCCTTGCCGCCGGCTTTGACCGATAAACGACCGGACAGATTAAACGGCGCATCAACCGGTACGGCTTCCAGCGGTGCATGAAACGGCAATTCGCGGCTGGCACAGCCCCCCAGCAGCAAGGCCAGCGTCAGACAGAGCGCACGGGGCAAACTCATGGAGCCAGTCTCTTGATGGTTTCCAGCAATACTTCGTGCTGCGGAAAGGCTGCCTGCGCCTTGCGCCATATGGCAAGCGCCTCATCCTTGCGCCCGGCCTGCCATAACGCCTCGCCTAAGTGGGCGGCGACTTCCGGGTCAGGCAAGCCCTGATAGGCTTTTTGCAGATAGCGCACGGCGTCAGCATAGCGGCCCAGCTTGAAATTCACCCAGCCCAGGCTGTCCAGAATCATCGCACTGTCCGGGTCGGCCTTATGCGCACGGCTAATCAATGCCAGCGCCTCGCGATAGCGTGTGGTGCGGTTGGCCAGCAAATAGCCCAGCGCGTTCAAGCCTTGTGCATCATCCGGCTTTTCCTGCAGATAAGCCTTGAGATCACGCTCGGCAGCGGCAAACTTGCCCTGCATCTCCAGCACCAGCGCCCGCTCGTATAAAAGCTCGGGCGCCCGAGGCTCGCTGGCCAGTGCCCGGTCCAGATTCAGCTCGGCCAGATCCAGCCGCTGTTGCTGGCGGGCAATCTGCGACTGGAACAGGGCGACCTGGATTTTTTCCTGCTCGCTCGTACCCATGCTGTTCATACGTGCCAGCACCTGTGCGACATTGTCGCCCTTGGCGTCCAGCACAGCCAGGCGCACCTGGGCTGGCAAATAATGTTCGCCCTGCCCGACCGCCGTATACCAGCGCCGCGCCTCGTCCTCACGACCCAGTTCCTGATTGACCTGCCCCAACGTCAGGCGCAAATAATCCGTCTCCGGATGGCCAGCCTTGAGCGCCTGCTCCAGATAAGGCACTGCCGCTTCCAGCTCGCGCAACTGGAATGACAGCAAGCCCAGCGCATACAAGACATCGGGCTGGTTCGGATAGCGTTTCAGCAATTCGGCAAAATTGTCGCGCGCCTCGGCAAAGCGCTTGGCGCTGACCAAGAGCCGCGGATAAGCCAGGCGGATTTCCAGCGCGGCCTCCGGCCGCCGCGCAAGCTCGTTTTTGAGCAAGGCAAGCGCGGCTTCAGGCTGGTCGCGACGCAAACGGTCAACCAGCCAGGCGACCGGCAAGTCCCATTTCGGCGCCAGACGCGCCAGTGCATCCATTTCCTGCGCCATCGCCGCCTGGTCACCCGCCTCGGCGGCCACCGCCAGCAAGGCAAAACGCGCCTCGGGCAACTCGGGATAGCCCGCAGCCAGGTCGCGGGTTAACTGGTAGGCCGCGGCCTTGTCCGGCTGGCGTGCAGTCAGCCTGGCCAACTGGACAAATACGGCAGGTGCCCGCTCGGGACGGGTGGCCAGCAAGCCTTCGATCAGCGGGCGACTTTGTGCCAGCTTGCCGCTACGCAGCAATGCAATAAACAACTGCTCGCGCGCATTCTCGGAGGCTGGGTCAAGCTCCACCCAGAGCGTCAAGGCCTGCGAAGCCGTCTCCAACTGGCCGGACAACATGGCAAACTCGGCCGCGCGCTGCGCCAGACGCGGATCGCGTGCCTCGCGCGCCAGCTCGAGATAGGTCTGGGCCGAGGCGCCGGCGCCCCCACGCTGGGCGGCAATCTCGCTGATAATCACGCCGTAGAAAAGCTGCGGCGACAAAGACAGATGCGGCAAGGCCGCCTCTGCGCGCGCACTCTCGCTGGACGCCACTGCAACAGGAGCAGGCTCGATGCGGGCCAGGCGCGAAGACGCGCAGCCGGACAGGGCCAGCAAGGTAAACAAAGGCAGCAATGCAGAATGAGGTTTCATGCTCGATCAATTTCCCGGGTGAGCGCGTAGAATAGCATGGCCTTATCCGGATATTCACCATGCCTGAACTACCAGAAGTCGAAACCACGCGCCGCGGCATCCAGAACCAGCTGACGGGCACGCACATCAGCACCCTTGTGGTGCGCAATCCATCCTTGCGCTGGCCTATCGATCCCGGCCTTGGCGCCATCCTCTGCGGCCAGCGCATTCTGGAGGTGGGTCGACGCGCCAAGTATCTATTGATCGAATGCGAACAAGGCACGCTCATCATCCACTTGGGCATGTCGGGCAGCCTGCGCTTTGTTACGCCGGCAACTGCGGTCGAAAAGCACGACCACGTCGATCTGATACTGGATAACGGCCAGATTTTACGCTACCGCGATCCGCGCCGCTTCGGTGCCGTGCTGTGGCAATACGGCCCCGCCACGCTGCACCCGCTACTAGCCAAACTCGGGCCGGAGCCGCTGGCGAATGATTTTGACGGCGCCACACTGCTTCGGGCGACACGCAAGCGCAGCAGCGCCATCAAGCTGGTCATCATGGATAATCACGTCGTGGTGGGCGTTGGCAATATCTACGCCAACGAGGCGCTGTTTCATGCCGGCATCGCCCCGACCCGGCCCGCCGCCAGCCTGACAGAGGCCGAATGCGCGACACTGGCCGCTGAAATCAAGGCAGTGCTCACCCGCGCCATCGCCGCCGGCGGCAGCACCTTGCGCGATTTTGTCGACGCCATAGGCAAACCCGGCTACTTCCAGCAGAGTTATTTTGTCTATGGTCGCAGCGAACAGCCCTGCCTGCGCTGCGGCAGTCCGATACGGCAGATTCGCCAGGGCCAGCGCAGCAGCTTCTTTTGCCCGCATTGCCAGCCGTGCTAGAGTGCTTGCCTGTCATTGCTCCAGAAAGCCCGCTTATTTTGACCCCGACACACCCCAAAGCCTCTCTTCTGACCCGGCTCGCGCGCCTTGTGCGCATGGGCAGCCATATCGCCCACGGCTTTTTTATTCTGGCCGTACGCTACCCTCATCTGGCCAATGCCGAACGCGCAGTGATTACCCGCGCCTGGGCACGCAAGATGCTGTCCATCTTCGGCGTGGAAGTGCGCATTAGCGGCGATAACCCGGGTTTTTACCCGCCCAATACGCTTCTGGTGGCCAACCATGTCTCATGGCTGGACATTATTGCGCTCAGCAGCGGAACGGTGTCGCGCTTTGTGGCAAAAAAGGAAATCCGCGACTGGCCCATCGTCGGCACCATGGCCAAGAATGGCGGCACACTGTTTATCGACCGCAGCAACCGGCGCGACGCCAGCCGCATCAATGGCCAGCTGGCCGATGCGCTAAGCCAGGGCGGCTGCATGTCGGTGTTTCCCGAAGGGACCACCAGCGACGGTTTCGGCCTGCTGCCGTTCAAGGCATCCTTGTTCGAGTCCGCGCTACTGGCCAAGAGCCGGGTGCAGCCGGTGGCGATCCGCTATCTGGATGCCCACGGCCAGCAAACCGACACGCTGTCCTATGTCGGCGACCATAGCTTCGGCCTGATCCTGAAGCGCCTGCTGAGCATGAAAAAACTGGTGGTCGAGCTGCATTACGGCCAATCGCTACAGGCTGGAGAAGGCGAGCTGGCCAGCCGTTTTGCCATTTCCAATGCCGCACGGCGCGAAATTCTGTCCGGGCTTAATCTATCTGACGATACACCGGACACGGCTCGGCAAACACTTGCCTGTCCTCAAGCCGTAACGCAGTAAGGCTGCCGCCCCACAGGCAGCCGCTATCCAGCCCCAGAATATCTTCGGTCAGGTGCAGGCCCAGCGCCGACCAGTGGCCGAAGATCAGCGGCGTGCCGGCGCTTTGCCGCGCCTTGGCCGCAAACCAGGGCTGCAAGCCGGCCGGCGCATCCGGCAACTCCCCCTTATAGGCAAAATCGATCTCGCCATCGCGGTTGAGAAAGCGCATGCGCGTCATTGCATTGACGATCATGCGCAAACGGTCCATGCCCTTGAGTTCATCACGCCAGCGCACCGGCTTGTTGCCATACATCTTGCCCAGAAAAGCGTGAAAATCCTTGCCGGTGAGCGCGCTCTCCACCTCGGCGGCCAGACCCAGCGCCCGCGAGACCGTCCACTCGGGCATCAGTCCGGCGTGCACCATGGCATAGCCCCGCCCTTCGACCATCAGCGGCTGGCAACGCAGCCAGTCCAGCAGCAGCTTGCCGTCACTGGCCTTGAGAATATCGAGCAAGGTATCGCCCCGCCCCGGCTTGCCGAAACCTTCGGACAGCGCCAGCAGATGCAGATCATGGTTGCCCAGCACGATCTGTACACAGTCGCGGTGCTGGAACACCCAGCGCAGTACCGCCAGCGAATCGGGGCCACGGTTGACCAGATCACCGGTCAGCCACAGCGTATCGCGCCCGGGATTAAACTCGATACGCTGCAGCAACTGCATGAAAGGGGCGAAACAGCCCTGGATATCGCCGATAGCGTAGGTAGACATGCCCATCCTTATGGTTGATTGCGCGCCGCCATGATAGCGCAAGGCATCGTGCTAAAATGCAGCGCTTGCGTGCACAGCGCCCCGCCCGCCCCTCTTGCCGAATAGCCGAATCACCATGTCCGCACAACTGAACACCCCGCAACGCGAAGCAATCCACTATCTTGACGGCCCCCTGCTGGTACTGGCCGGTGCAGGCTCGGGCAAGACGCGCGTGATTACCTTCAAGATCGCCCACCTGATCCGCCACGGCGGCATGAACGCACGCAATATCGCCGCCATCACCTTTACCAACAAGGCGGCGCGCGAAATGATGGAGCGGGTCAGCAAACTGATGACGGCCGACGAAGTGCGCGGCCTGACGGTTTCGACCTTCCACTCGCTGGGGATGCAAATCCTGCGCCAGGAAGCGCCACATCTGGGTTACAAGCCGCAGTTCTCCATTCTCGATTCGTACGATGCCGGCAAGATCATCTCCGACGTCCTGAAAAGCACGGCCAAGGATGAAGTGCGCAAGGTGCAAAGCCAGATCTCGTTGTGGAAAAACAACTTTATCACCCCGGACGAGATGATCACCGAGGCCGCCAACGACTGGGAAATGGTGTGCGCGCGTGTTTATCTGAGCTATCAGGCCACGCTCACCGCCTATCAGGCGATGGATTTTGATGACCTGATCCGCCTGCCGGTCGAACTGTTCCGCAACCATCCTGAGGTGCTGGCCAAATGGCAAGCCAAGCTGCGCTATCTGCTGCTAGACGAATATCAGGACACCAATACCTGCCAGTACCAGATGGTGAAACTCTTAACCGGCGCGCGCGGCATGTTTACCGCAGTGGGCGATGACGACCAGAGCATCTATGCCTGGCGCGGCGCCAATATGGAAAACCTGCGCCTGCTGCAAACCGACTTTCCCAAACTCAAAATCATCAAGCTGGAGCAGAACTACCGCTCCAGCGTACGCATCCTGCGCGCCGCCAACTCGGTCATCGCCAACAACCCCAAGCTGTTCGAAAAACAACTGTGGAGCGAACTGGGTCTGGGCGAACCCATCCATGTGGTGCAATGCAAGGATGAGGAAAGCGAGGCCGAAATCGTGGTGCAGCGCCTGTTGGCGCACAAGTTCGAACACCGTACCGAATTCAAGGACTACGCCATCCTCTATCGCGGCAACTATCAGGCCCGCATCTTCGAACAGGCGCTGCGCAACCAGAAAGTGCCCTACCAGATGTCGGGCGGGCAAAGCTTCTTCGACAAGCCCGAGATCAAGGACGTGCTGTCCTATATGCGTCTGATTACCAACCCGAATGACGACCCGGCCTTTATCCGCGCGCTGACCACACCCAAACGCGGCGTCGGCGCCGCCACACTGGAAAAGCTGGGCGCCTGGGCCGGGCAGCGCCATAACAGCCTGTTTGCCGCCGCGCAGGAAACCGGCTTCCAGCAGCAAGTGCAGGCTGCACAACTGGCTCCGCTGGAGCAGTTCTGCCACTTCATCAACACCCTGCAATACCGCGCCACACGTGAAGATGCCGGCCCCCTGGTCATGGAGATGCTGGGTGCCATCGGCTACGAAGTGTGGCTATTCGACAGCGAAGACAGCCCGCGCATCGCCGAAACCAAGTGGAAAAACGTGCTGGAGCTGGTGGCATGGCTGGCCAAGAAAGGCGAGGCCGACGGCAAGAACCTGATCGAACTGAGCCAGACTATCGCGCTGATCACCATGCTGGAAGGACGCGACGAAGGCGATGTGGACGCGGTCAAGATGTCGACCCTGCATGCCTCCAAAGGGCTGGAGTATCCGCATGTGTTTCTGGTCGGCTGCGAGGAAGGCATCCTGCCGCATAGCGAGTCGGTGGATAACGGCATGGTCGAGGAAGAACGGCGGCTGATGTATGTCGGCATCACCCGCGCCCAGCGCAGCCTCACCCTGAGCTACTGCGTCAAACGCAAGCGTGCCGGCGACTGGCAGTTTGTCGACCCATCGCGCTTTATCGACGAAATCAGCGGTGACGACATCCGCCACTTCGGCCGCCCCGGTGCCGAGCCCATCGTCAGCAAGAACGAAGGCAAATCGCGGCTGGCCGGGCTATCGGCCATGCTGGACTTGAAGAAAAAATAAAGGACTGAATAGCCAGCCATCCCGAATTTCGGGTTTCCCATAAAAAAACGCCGCGTTTGCGGCGTTTTGCTATATCAGCGCAGCATTACTTGGCGGCATTGACCATATACTGCACGGCGGCCTTGAACTCTGCATCAGGGCCGGCAAAGGTGCCCTTAGGCGGCATCGCGTTCAGACCCTTGATACCGGAGGCGACCAGCGCATCCTCGCCCTTGGCGATACGCGGCGCCCAGGCTGCCTTGTCGCCAAACTTAGGTGCGCCGGCAACGCCGGTGGCATGACAGGCGACACAAGCAGCATCGTAAACTTTCTTGCCCACGATTGCCGGATCAGCGACGGCTACTTCGCCTGCCGGAGCAGATGCACCCGCTGCAGCAGCTGCAGCCGGTTCGGCAAACTTGCCGCCGGACTTGTTCACCATATACACCACGGCACGCTTGACTTCGTCGTCGGTCAGATCGGCACCGCCACCACGCGCCGGCATGGCGTTAAAGCCACTAATCGCATGGGTAAACAGCATGGCTTCACCCTTGCCGATACGTGGCGCCCACGCCGCGTTATCGCCAAACTTGGGCGAACCGGCCAGACCTGCAGCATGACACGATGCGCACAGCGCGGTGTAGACACCCTCGCCGGTACGCGAGCCGGGCGGATCACCGGCTACCGATTCACCCACCGGCTTCAGGCGAGCGGCAACGGCCTCTTTGGTCATCACCTCGGCGTTGACGTCAAAACCACTGGTTGCCAGTTTGGCCAGCAGATAGATCACAACCACCACGAAGGCGATAATGCCCACGAGCACTTTGATAAGCTGTGCTGGAGCCATCTTGTTTTCGTTACTCATACGGTCCCGCCTGATGAAGATAAATGACAATTACAATCGACCGCGATTATACGCAATGTGCATCGACATGGGAAGAAACCCATGCTGGACTGTAGGCCTTTGATCAGCTATTATCGCGCCCTAATGCATCCGTAGCTCAGTTGGATAGAGTGTCAGTTTCCGAAGCTGAAGGTCACAGGTTCGATCCCTGTCGGGTGCACCAGAATGCCAAAAGCCTGCAAGTTAAACTTGCAGGCTTTTTTCATTGCACGCTCACCGGGTCAGCGTTTGGCCGCCAGTTCGACAATGCGCCGCGTCAGCGCGTACGACTTTTCAAACGACTGCATGGGCAGGAACTCGTAGATCGAATGGAAGTTGTGCGCGCCGGTGAAGTAGTTGGGCGTGCACACACCGCGCGGCGACAGGGCCGAGCCGTCGGTGCCACCGCGCATGGCGATCACCTTGGGCGCAATGCCCAGTTCGGCCATGCCGTCAAAGATCAGGTCAATGGCGCGGCGGTCGTCGCCCAGCGACTGGACGATATTGGCGTACACGTCATCCACCCGGTAGTCGATCCTTGCTTTCGAATGGCGGGCCTCCACCAGCGCCACCACTTCACCGATATAGCGTTTGCGCGCCTCGAACGATGCCAGGTCGAAGTCGCGGATCGCCATTTTCAGCGTCGCCTTGTTCGGGTTGGCCTGCATGTCGGTCACCCAGAAGTAGCCGTCGCGGCCATCGGTATGTTCGGGGGTATCGGTGCGGTCGAAATGCGCGATCAGGTCGTGTGCGACGCGGATCGGGTTGACCAGCACACCCTTGGCCGACATCGGGTGCGCGGTGATGCCGTGGATGCCGATCTCGACCGAGGCGGCGTTGAAGGTTTCGTACACCACCTCGCCCTGCTCGCAGCAATCGATGGTGTAGGCAAAATCGACAGGGAAGCGCGAGAGGTCGAGCAGCTTGGAGCCCTTGAGGCCGATTTCCTCGTCCGGCACAAAAGCCACCACGATATCGCCATGCGCCTCAGGCAGATTGGCCAATAGCGTCATCACCACACTAATGGCCGCCTTGTCGTCGGCACCCAGCACGCTGGTGCCGTCGCTGACCAGAATCTCGTCGCCGGCGTAAGGGGTGATTTCGGGATGCTCGGCCACACGCAGCCAGATATCCTTATCGGCATTCAGGCAGATATCGCTGCCGTCAAACGCCACCAACTGCGGATGAATGTCGGGCGAGATGCCGACATCCACCGTGTCCAGGTGCGCGACAAAACCGATGCGCGGGGCGTCCGGCTGATTGCCCGGCTTGCGCGCGGTCAGAATGCCGTGTGCGTCGATATCAACGTCCTCGAGGCCCAGTGCCTCAAGTTCGCACGCCAGCAGGCGTGCCAGTTCCAGTTGGCCCGGGGTGCTGGGAACGGTGGTCGCGCAGGCATCACTCTGGCTTGAGATGGCGACATAGCGCAAAAAGCGCTCGCGTAGTGCTTGTTTCATCGGGAATCCTTGCAAGACAAAAGTTGTGTGATGGGCCAGATTGCAGCGCGTGACCCATCACACACAGCCAGGAGCGCCTTAGCGCAGCGGCGGGTAGACATAGCCGCTATTGAAGCCCAGCGGAATGTCCAGCCCCCAGAACAGATACAGCGTAGCGGTCAGCACGACCAGCAGGCCGACGGTGTAAGGCAGCATCATCGAGCACAAGGTGCCGACACCCGCATCCTTGCAGTACTGGCGGCAGTACATGATGATCAGCGGGTAGAAGGCGAACATCGGCGTCGACACGTTAACGGCCGAATCCGAGATGCGGAACGCCGCCTGCGTCAGCTCGGGCGAAATACCCACCGCCATCAGCATAGGGACGAACACCGGCGCCAGAATCGCCCACTTGGACGAAGCCGAAGTGATGATCAGGTTGAGGCAGGCGGTCAGCAGGATGATGCCGAACACGGTAAAGCCGGCCGGCATTGCCAGCCCCTTCAAAAAGTCGGCGCCGGAAATGGCGATCAGCGTGCCGATATTGGACTGGGCGAACGAGTACAGGAACTGGGCGCAGAAGAAGGCAAACACCATAAACGAGATCAGCGAGCGGGTAATATTTTCCATCGCTGCGGTCACATCTTTCGAGCTCTTGAATTTCTTCACCGCAAAGCCGTACACCAAGCCGGGAATGGCGAACATCAGGAACAACAGCGGCACAATGGCCTGCATCACCGGCGCCTTGGGGCTGGTCAGGCTGCCGTCCGGTGCACGCCACAGCGAATCTTGCGGCCACAACAGCAGGGCCAGTGCGCCGATCAGCGCGAGCATGGTCAGGCCGGCAATACGGAAAGCCTTGCTCTCTTGTGGCGAGACATAGCGCAGATCCTGATCCTTGCCGGTATCCAGCTCCTTGTTTAGCGGCAGCGAGGCTTTCAGGCGTGGCTCGACGATGCGATCGGTGATGAACCAGCACACGGCGATCACGCCGAAGGTGCCGCCCAGACTGACAAAGTAGTTGCACAACACATTGACGTCATAGACCGGGTCCATGATGCGCGCGGCACCCTGGGTAAAGCCCTGCATGATGGGGTCGATGGTGGACGGGGTGTAGCTGGCGGTAAAGCCGCCGGCCAGACCGGCAAACGACGCGGCAATACCGGCTAGCGGATGACGGCCGCAGGCATAGAACATCATGGCGGAAACCGGCATCAGCACCACATAGGCCGAATCGGACGCCATATGGCTGAGTACGCCGATAAATACCACGGCCGGGGTGAGGATCGCCTGCGGCGTGATATTCAGCAGTTTCTTCAACAACACCTGAATAAAGCCACTACCCTCGGCAATACCAATACCCAGTGTGGCAACAATGGTGATGCCCAAAGGCGGGAAGCTGATGAAGTTTTTCACCATGACGGTGACGAAGGTGGTCAGCTGCTCCGGCGCGAGCATATTGACCACCTGGATGGCGTCGCCGGTCAGCGGATGGCGGTAGTCGAAGCTAACAAAAGACAAGGCCCACGATAATCCCCAGCACACAAACAAGGCGTACAGGAACAGCATGGTGATGTCGGGCAACTTGTTGCCGACCCGTTCTATGGTATTGAGAAAACCGGTGCTTGGCGCGTGTGGCGGAGCGCTCTCGGTGATGGCAGCCATTTCTTCCCCTATATTGTTCAAACTTCGCTTACTCCCTTGCCATCAGCCGGATGGGCTTGCATGACAAGGGACACGGACGAATCAATATAAAAGAAGCATGTAGTTGCTAATTTTGATACATATCAAGTCGTGACCGAATGATGGCCACAAAGTGCACGATGCGCGGGAAAGAAACGGCGCATCTACGCAGCCTGGTTTACGCAGAAACGCCGACAGCAGGTACACGCCCCCTGACCGCATGGGCCCGCGCGCTGCAAAGGATACGGCCAGAAGCATCGGCCGGCAGACGCGCGCGCATGCGCGCCTGCAGCAAAGCCCTCTCCTCCGCCGCCATCGCGGACAATAAGGGCGCAACACTTGGGCCTAACTGTACGGTGGCCCAGTAGTCGTCAAAACTGGCAAAGCTACGCTCTACGGTGATCGCGCACGTTTTTACCGCCGCCAAGCCCGCTGCCGTCCACAGCGCCTGCAATACCTCCATCCGCGAGGAGTCAGGGCTGGGCGGTTTTGACAATGTGTACCCCAGGGCGCGTATCTCGGACTGCAAGGCGTGATAAGGAAAGCCGCCGCCCGGCATATCCCACGCATAGGCGCTGACCATTCCGCCCGGACAAACCACGCGCGCCATTTCGGCCACTCCCCGCGCAGGCTCCGGCACGAAAAAAATCACCAGCGGCATGACTGCGGCGTCGAATGCCGCAGCAGGAAAAGGCAAAGCCATGGCGTCGCCCTGGCAAAACCGTGCGTCGGACAAGCCTGCGCGCGTGCCGGCAAAGGCAAGCTGCTCGGCGGATGGGTCTAGGCCCTGTAGCGCGGCAGGTGCCGTACGCTCGGCGAGCATGCTGGTAAAGGCGCCGTTGCCACAACCGATGTCCAGCCAGCGCAAGCCGGATGGCGGCGCCAGCCAGTCGAGAAAAACCTCGCCGGCCAACTGGCTCCACCGTCCCATATAGCGTTCGTAGCCCGCACCATCGTCAAAGCGGATTGGCGTGTCTGCCATGGCTATTATCCTGTATTGAGCTGCCAGCAAAGACGGGCAAACTTCAGATGGGCATGCCAGCGGGCAAGGGCGGTGTCGCCGTGGCCGGCCACTGGCGCAAACTATCAAATACGGCGGCGATGCCCGCCTCCTGCTCGCCCCAGTAGCCCAGACGCAGCAGGCAATCGATAGCCACCAGCGCCGCATCAGCCATAAAACGCTCCTGCAACAGCAAGGCTTCGACTTCAGCCAAAGGCAGCAGGCTGTGCTCGGCCACTTCGCCATCCTGATTGGCGGGCTTGACCCCCTCGGGCAGCCACAGATCGAAGGCATGCAGCCACTCGCGGTGCAGACCGCGCGCCACCGGCCGTTCGGCCAGAATACGGCTGGCAACCGTCAGTGGCGCCAGCCGTTCGGCGCTAATGCCGGCCTCTTCCCAGCCTTCGCGCAAGCAGGCGTCGTGCACCGTCTCGCCGGCAGCGACACCGCCGCCGACCAGATTGTCCATGCGGTTGGGTTCAAATGATTTGTCCGGGCTGCGCCGCCCGACCCACATCCGTACTTCGCCAGAGCTAAGACGGGTCAGGCCGTTAATATGCGCCGCGTGGCTGGTCAGCCCCAAGGGGCGGAAGGCGGCACGATCAAGCTGAAACAAGGGCAAGCCGCTGGCCTGATAGCTGGCGAATTTCTCGTCGCGCCAGCCGCTAAGCCAGCCCGCCTCGCACCAGGCGCGTGCCGCCGCATCCAGCAGGCGGCTGTTTTCATGACGGTTACCGGTCAGGTGGCAGGCCAGCGCCTCGCCTTCAGCCATAAACAGGCCGGATGGGCAGGACAGCAGACGCGCATGCCAGACCGGGTTGACCGCCCCCATCACCTCACCCGCGATCCGCAGCGGCACAAAGTCGGACAGATCATGCAGGGCAATACGCTCAAGATATTCGGCAACGGCTGGCATGAGAGTCCCCAAAATAGTCAAAACGCCGCCATTCTAACCGCATTCAATGACATTGACTTAAAAAAGACTCGATCTCGTGCTGATGTGCCCGGTGCCCCTCGGGCTCGGCTTCCACGCCCAAGCGGCTTAGCAGTTCCAGAACCTCACGGCTGGCCGCTTCCATGGCCAGCAGATGACGCGTCACATCGGCATTATTCTGCACTCTGAACGCCTCCAGAGTCAGGCGGCCCGCACTATGCACCCGCTCGTGCGGTGCAACGAGATCACGAAATGCCGGATAGCCAGAGAACTCTTCGCGCCCGCGCCCATGTTCATACCAGTTGCCGAGACGGCACTGGTGGTGGTCGGCCAGGCCTTCGGGCTTGGCATCGATGGCCTCGCCGGTCAGCACGGTACGATAGATGCCCAGCTTGAACACCACATGATCCAGCCGCGCGACCTCCAGGAAAGAGAGATTGGCGCCTTGCTCGATCGAGTCGCGCATGGCTCGCGACAAGGTCAGCAGTTCCTGCAGATTGTGTGCTGTCGTCTCACCCTGATTACGGTGCTGTTCGGCCTCGCTCGCAGCCGCTTCGACCCGAACACTGGTCGAACGGGTGCTCTCCTCGATAGAGCTCACCAGCGTACCTATCTCGCGTGTAGCCTGGCTGGTCCGCTCGGCCAGCTTGCGCACCTCATCCGCCACCACGGCAAAGCCGCGTCCCGCTTCGCCAGCCCGTGCAGCCTCAATGGCGGCATTGAGCGCCAGCAAATTGGTCTGGTCAGCCACATCGCGAATCAGCTCGACAAAGCTGCCTATCTTGCCGGTATGCTGGTTCAGGTTGCGGATGTCGCCGGCAATGTCCACCTGCTGATCCACCAGCGCCCTGAAGCTGTCTATCATATTGAAAACTGAAGACAGGCTGCTTTCCAGCGCCGATACGGCATCTCCGGTACGCACCCTGTCGCCCTCAAGCACGCCAGCCAGCTCTGCCAGCGACTGCTGCACCCCGACCAGACTCTGCCAGCGACTGCTGCACCCCGACCAGACTCTGCTGGCATTCACCAAAACCCTGTCGACCGCTTTGTCCCTGTTGGGACTGCTTACGCAAGGCTGCGCATTCATCAAGCAAATCGCGCCTTTCCTGCTCGACCTGCTCCAGCCTGCCCTGTAGCACCTGACGCTGCTGTCTCTCGTCCTGCAACGAAGCTTCTGCCTCTTGCAGGGCTTTACGCGTGGCGCGTCCAAACATGGGCCATCTCCATAGGTGAAAAATCAATGTGCATTATGCATGGTTAATCAATAGGAATATTGCGCCTAGTCAAGCCACAGCCTTGCCCCCAGCCCCGATTCGCGCTCGGCCAGCTGCCCGGTGGCAGCCAGCAGCACCGCCTGCGGCCCGATCAGCCTGCACTGGCACCGCGCGCGGGTGATGCCGGTATATAAGAGCGCACGCGAAAACAGTGCCGAAGGCTGGGCGGGCAGCACCAGCCATACCCGGTCAAATTCCGAGCCCTGGCTCTTGTGCACCGTCATCGCAAACGCGGTTTCATGGCCGGGCAGGCGCGCCGGAGCCACTGCGCGGAAACTGCCGTCGGCGCGCGGAAAATACACGCGCAGGCTGCCGCCATCCTGCAGGGCAATGCCGATATCGCCGTTAAACAAGCCCACGCTGTAATCGTTTTCCCGCACCATCACCGCCCGCCCGGCATACCATTCCGACTCGGCCTCGCGCAGTCCATCGCGCAGCAAGCGCGTTTCGATGGACTGATTGAGGCGCGCCACTTCGCGCTTCTCGCCGGTCAGCAACATGAAACGCAGGAACTCGGCAAATACTGCATCCGCCCCGGCTCCGGCGTGCACCAGCGCAAAATAGGCAGCCCGCTCGCGGTAATGTTCGTCGTCGTCCGGTGCAAACGCCGGGCGCCATTCGATATCGGGATAACTTTCATCGGCCAATAGCCCCGATACGCCCTGCGCGTCGCCACCATTCACCGCGCGCGCCAGACGGCCGATGCCGCTATCTGCGCCAAAGCGATGGCTGCGGGTGAGGAAAACCACCGTGTCAGATAGGGCCTGTGCCGGGCTGGCGGCCCCCGGTGCCGCGAGCCCGGCTGCCGCCAGCCATGCCAGCGTGTCGCTGCTCCACGCCTCGCGTTCGGCCACATCACCCAAGACCGCACCGGCATCGACCGAAGCCAGCTGGTCACGGTCACCCAGCAGGATCAGACGCGCATGTGCAGGCAAGGCCGCAACGGTGTCGTGCATCAGGGTCAGATCCACCATCGAGGCTTCGTCTATCACCAGCACATCCAGCGGCAGCGGGTTGCCTGCGTGATAACGCGGCGCATCGCGCCCGGGCACCAGACCGATCAGCCGGTGCAGGGTTTGCGCATCCCCGGGCAATTGCGCCTTGACCTGCGCATCCACCTCCAGCGCCGCACGCGCGCCGCGCATCGATTCGGACAAACGCGCGGCCGCCTTGCCGGTGGGCGCCGCCATGCCCATCACCAGCGGGCGTGGCGACAGGGCGGCCAGCATCGCCAACAGGCGCACCACGGTGGTGGTCTTGCCGGTGCCGGGGCCGCCGGAAATCACCAGCAGATGCTGGCGCACCGCCAGCGCCGCCGCCAGACGCTGGCGGTCGGCCGCCCCTTCGGAGGTCGGAGCAAACAGCGCGTCCAGCAAGGTGGCGACCCGCTCAGGATCGACGGCGTCCTTATGGGCAGCCAAGGCAGCCAGACGCTCGGCCAATTCCTTTTCAAACCACCAGTGACGGGCAAAATACAGGCGACCGGCCTCGTCCAGCACCAAGGGCGCATAGCCGCCGGGACGGGCAAGCAAAGGGCTGGCGGCAAGCTCGCGCCGGCTCTGTGAGTCAGCGATGCGCCGGCACACATGGCCGGCGCGGTTAGCGCGGATCAGCGCGATGATCGCGGCCTCGGCCGCCTCGCCCAGCGCCGGGTCCAGCCGCCGCATCAGGCCGGACAGCACGCCGGGCAAGACTTCGCTGACGTTCTCTTCAGTTGGCGTCTGCATCCAGCCTCGCCTCCAGCGCATCGCACACGGTCTTGAGCACCTTGATGCGCGCATAGTGCTTGTTGTTGGCCTCGACCAGCGTCCACGGCACCCGCGTCGTGCTGGTGCGGTCTATCATGTCGCACACCGCCAGCTTGTAGTCGTCCCAGCGCTCGCGGTTGCGCCAGTCTTCGTCGGTGATCTTGAAACGTTTGAAGCCGGTCTCTTCGCGTGCCTGAAAACGCGCCAACTG
>NZ_RJTZ01000340.1:0-750 GCF_024343515.1 Aquitalea sp. S1-19
CTAGCGCCGGATGTTCACATGCGCCGCACAAGGGGCAAGCCTCTCCCGGGGGCAGGTGGGCGCGCTGCGCCTCCAGACTCTGGATGCGCAATTCCAGCTCGATTAGCCTTGCCTTGTCTGCTTCTTCAATTTTGAGTGCGCTAAACAGACCGCGTAAACGCATACGCTCGCCAGCAAGTGTCTCCACCTCATGTGCCAGCGGCAGTTTTTGTGCCTGCCAGTGTGTGAGCTCGGCCGCCTGCATACGCAAGCGTGCCCCCTCTTCGTCCAGGCGTAGCGCTGCCAGCGCATCGGCCTGACTTGCCTGCCAGGCGGCGCGCAATTGTGCGGCATCCGCACCCAGGCTTTCCCGTTGCAAGGCTGCCGCCTGCTCCTGCGCCAAGGCTTGCGCATATTGATCTTCGGCGCGGGCAAGGCCCCCGGCCAAGGTCTGGCGCTGCGCACTGGCCACATCCCTTTGTTGCTGCAAGCGCTGCAGTTCGGTGTCTTTGCTGGCTTGCTCGCCCTCCAGTCTTTGCCCCTCGGCAAACAGGCCGCGCCAGACGGGGATCAGCTCGCCCAATTGCGCATGTACGGCATTCAAGGCCATCTGCGCTTCCAGCGCCTGCCTGTCTTGCACCAGTGCGGCCAGCGCCTCACTCTCGGCCGCCGCCTGCACTTCGGCCAAAGCCCACGCCTCACCATGCAGGCGCAAGGACGCGTCACGCGCCGCAAGCTGCTGCTCGCCCAGTTGCGCCTGCATGCCGGCCA
>NZ_RJTZ01000341.1:0-652 GCF_024343515.1 Aquitalea sp. S1-19
CGGCCGCGCTTGCCTTCAAACTCGCCCAGGCTCAGCTTCTCGTCGGCCACCTTGCCGCGCACCGAAGTCGTGGCAAGCAAGGCCTTCTCGCCGGCCACTAAGCCCACGGCGGTCAGCGCGTCCCCCTCTTCCAGCGCCATCAGCATCAGGCCACGGCCCTTGGCCAGCTCTTTCAGCTCGCTGGCGGGGAAGGCCAGCAGACGGCCATGGCTGCTGGCGGCAACCAGCTTGCAGCTATCCAGCGCCGTGCCAACCCGCACCGGCGGCAGCACCGTGTCGTGCTCGTCCAGCGTCAGGAAGGCCTTGCCCGCCTTGACCCGGCCGGTCATGTCCGACACCTTGGCCACGAAGCCGTAACCGCCCGAGCTTGCGACCACAAAGCGCGTATCGTCAGGCGCGGCCAGCAATTGCGCCAGCTTGGCACCCTCCTGCATATCAAGCAGCGAAGTGACCGGCGCACCGTCACCGCGCCCGGTCGGCACCGCCGCCGCATCGATGGTGTAGGCGCGACCCTTGGTGTCGAGCACCACCACCGGCCACACCGTGCGCGTTTCCACCACGCAGGCCAGACTGTCGCCATCCTTGAACGACAAGGCAGACACGTCGACATTGTGGCCAACGCGCGCGCGCAGCCAGCCCTTTTGCGACAGGA
>NZ_RJTZ01000342.1:0-649 GCF_024343515.1 Aquitalea sp. S1-19
CTCGTGCGAATTGAAGTCGCAATACGGACACTTGCGCACACACCACGGGAAATGGATGTAGAGCGACAAGGGTGGCAGCTCTTTCAGGCCACCGCTAAGCGCCGAAATATCGATCACGCTCATGCAAAGGCCTTGAGTTTGGCCAGCAGCACCTGCATCGCCTGCGCGCGGTGGCTGACGCGGTTCTTCTCGTCGGACGGCAGTTCGGCCACGGTACAGCCATAGTCGGCCAGCCAGACATAAGGGTCGTAACCGAAGCCGCCCTCGCCTACCGGCGTATCCACCACCTCGCCCATCCACACCGCGTCTGCGATCAGGGGTTGCGGGTCATCGGCATGGCGAACCAGCACCAGCACGCAGGTATACCAGCAACGGCGTTTGCTCTCGCCCTGCAGCTTCTCGACCAAGAGTGCATTATTGCGGGCGTCCGACTTGGGCTCGCCGGCAAAACGCGCCGACAGCACGCCCGGTGCGCCACCCAGCGCCGCCACGCAGATGCCGGAGTCGTCGGCCAGCGCCGGCAGACCGGTCACACGGCTGGCGTGACGCGCCTTTTCCAGCGCGTTTTCCACAAAGCTGTGATACGGCTCGGCGCACTCGTCCACCCCCAGCTCGTTGCCCTGACGCTGTGGCGTCATCGCCAGCACAA
>NZ_RJTZ01000343.1:0-630 GCF_024343515.1 Aquitalea sp. S1-19
CAGCACGCGACGCGCTTCGGCCACGGTCATCTTGCTGGCTTTTTTCGTGCCTGCGCCCAGACCCTGGAACATCGACTGCAGCTGGCCGGTAAAGTCTTCCATCCCCGGCGGGCCCATGATGTTCATCGCGGGGGCCGCAGCGGCGACCTCGACTTCGATTTCCTTCTCGTCCAGCTTGCCTTCACGCAGCATTTTGCGGAATTTCTGCCGCGTGCTGTTCTCTTCCGTCTTCTCTACGGCTGGGGCAGGCTCGTCGGCAAAGAAACCCGGGCTCTGGCGCGGCCCCGGCAGCAGGACATCAAGAATACGGTTCTCGGCCGCGTCTTCGGCACGATAACGGTTCTTCTTGATGGCGCTGTCGCGGGTTTCCTTCAACGCCACTTCCACCAGATCGCGGATGATGGTGTCGACGTCACGCCCGACATAACCGACCTCGGTAAACTTGGTCGCCTCGACCTTGATAAAGGGCGCATTGGCCAGACGGGCCAGACGGCGGGCGATTTCGGTCTTGCCCACCCCGGTCGGCCCTATCATCAGGATATTCTTGGGTGTGATTTCGCTACGCAGCGGCTCCGCCACTTGCTGGCGGCGCCAGCGGTTGCGCAGGGCAATGGCGACGGCACGCTTGGC
>NZ_RJTZ01000344.1:0-630 GCF_024343515.1 Aquitalea sp. S1-19
ACGCTATTAAGGTGGTAGACCGCAGTCCATGCGATCCCCAGCCGCTCGGTGGCATCGGTCAGCGGGCCTTCGACATTATCCCAGCTCGGGGACTCGCTATTGGCGGTCACAGCAGCGACGGCGGCACGCGCCTCGGTCAGCAGCTGGTCGATGGCGGGCGCGACATGCTCGGCGCGGATTTCATCGAAACGGGGCAGGCCAGAAAAATCGAGCAGCGGGTTGGTATTCATCGTTATGTCATCCTTGGTCGGGGCTCGCCTGTATGATAGGCAGCATCAAACGACAAGATGAGGACAGCCCGATGAATCACAACCTGCGTTCTTTTGATGGCATCACGCCAAATGTGGCCGCTTCGGCCTATATCGACCCGGCAGCCGTGGTCATCGGTGAGGTCACACTGGAAAAAGACAGCTCGGTATGGCCGTATGCGGTCATCCGTGGCGACGTCAACAGCATCACCATCGGTGAAGGCAGCAATGTGCAGGACTTCGCCATGTTGCATGTCTCCCACAAAAAAGAATCCGATCCGCTGGGCGCGCCGCTAGTCATCGGCAAACATGTGACCATCGGCCACCATGTGACGCTGCACGGCTGCACCATAGACGACGAAGTGCTGGTCGGCATCGGCTC
>NZ_RJTZ01000345.1:0-619 GCF_024343515.1 Aquitalea sp. S1-19
GTTCTGGTAGCGGTCGCGAAATGCGGTCAGCCACAAGTCCCCTGCCTGATCCTGCGACAGCAGGACGGTCTGGTAAGTGACCGAAACCGCAGCCCCCTTGGGGACGATATTGGACAGCTGTAGTGCCTGTTCGCTTTTCATGCGTACGCAGCCATGGCTGCGAAATCCCGGTACGCTGGATGGCGCATTGGTGCCGTGTATGCCCAGTCCCAGTTTGGCCTCGCCGAAGCGGATAAATACCGGCCCCAGCGGATTGTCCGGCCCCGGTGGCACCACGGTCTCGACCGGCTTGCCCTTCTTGCGCATTTCTTCCTGAATGGAGCGGGGAACGTGCCAGCTCGGATTGCGGTAAATGCCGGTCACCGCATATTCGCCCACCGGCGTGCGCGTCAGCATCTTGCCAACGGCGACCGGGAAACTGTCTTTTAGCTCGCCATCCTGAAACAGGAATAAGCGTGTCTGCGGCAGATTGATCACCACATGGGTGCCGCTTGGCTGAATCGCCACATCGGGTTGCGGGATGGCTGCAGCCGTAGCCGAGAGCGATAGCAGCAGGAAAAAAGCAGACAGGCCGGACAGTGGTTTCATGGATAAGCTTCGGCAAATAATTGGGCTGGGA
>NZ_RJTZ01000346.1:0-613 GCF_024343515.1 Aquitalea sp. S1-19
GCTGCGCGTCGCCGCCGACGAGGCCCGCTTCAGTGTAGATAAGTCGGAACAGGCGCCGGACTTGCGCTTCGCCGCCAACCTCGCGGATTTGGCGCGCATGATGCTGCGTGAAGAAGACCCGGATACGCTGTTTTTCAACCGCAAGCTGGTGATCGAAGGCGACACCGAGCTTGGGCTGATCGTGAAGAACCTGCTGGATAGCGTGGACTGGAGCGACACGCCGCTGGCACGGTTTATGGCAGTGTAAGTAAAGGGAGTGGGGAGTGGTAAATAGGGAGTAACCTCCCTACTCCCTACTCCCTACTCCCTAACGCCCTACTCCCTACCTTACTCCGGCCATTTCGCCAGCACGTCGGGATGGTTCGCCAGACGCTCGACAATAAAGTCGACAAATACGCGGGTGCGCGGGGCGGTATGTTCGCGGTGCGGGAAGCACAGGTAAATGGCCCGTTCGGTCGAAAGAAAGTCGAGCAACACCGGCTCCAGCTCGCCACGGAGCATGGCATCGATCGCCTCATTGCCCGGCAATTGGGCGACGCCCTGCCCCAGGCGCGCCAGTTCGGCCACCGCCTCAATCTCGTTCAGCGTATAAGTACCCGACACATCCAGCGGA
>NZ_RJTZ01000347.1:0-602 GCF_024343515.1 Aquitalea sp. S1-19
ACCCGGCGCTGGCCATGCTGTTTGCCGTCAGACTGAGTGAGAGGCCGTGGCTACGCTGGCTCGTTGCATTTCCCGCCTTGTGGACGCTGGGTGAATGGCTGCGCAGCTGGATGTTTACCGGCTTTCCGTGGGGTGCGATCGGTTACAGCCAGATTGCGGAAAGTCCGCTGGCCGGCCTTGCCGCTGTCAGCGGCATTCACGGCGTAACCTTTGCCGTGGCCTTGAGCGCAGGCGCACTGGTGGTATTACCGCGCCTGGCCAAGGCCGGACGTCTGGCACTGATCGCCTTGTTAATCAGCTTGTGGGGCGGCGCGGCCTGACCCCCTATATGCGTAGCGGCAACTTGCCGGTGATTGTGGGCTGTGCAGTCCTGTTGCTAAGCGTGATGGTGTTCGAGTGGTGGCAGCGCCGCCGCGCGACCAAAACCGGTTAAGCACAAGGCAGAAGAAACAAAAGAGCCGGCATGATGCCGGCTCTTTTCCTACCGTCACACCTTACTTCATGGTGGGCATGACAAACTCGGCGGTGAGCTTCTCTGGCCAGCGGCTGGTGATGGTCTTGATACGGGTATAAAAGCGCACGCCTTCCGGGCCGTGCATGGA
>NZ_RJTZ01000348.1:0-573 GCF_024343515.1 Aquitalea sp. S1-19
CGGCCGTGATGTGAAGGGCTTTGTTGCTTCCGGTGCTTCGGTTGCTAAGATTCCTTATAGCGCGGCACTGGATGGTATCAGCTGGACATCGTCGGCGACGCCGGATGCGCTGGGGCACACCGCTGAAGAGCGTATCCGTAACCTGGCTAACTGCCTGGATGGCTACGTTGCCGCTGGTGGCTTCCACGTCAACGTCAACGTGTTCAACCGTGACACGCTGATCGATGCGATGGAACATCCGGAAGAGTACCCACAGCTGACCGTGCGCGTGTCGGGCTATGCGGTGAACTTCGTCAAGCTGACGCGTGAGCACCAGCTGGACGTGATCAACCGCACCTTCCACGGCAAGATGTAAGCCTGAGCTTCCCATCAGGGAAGCTGCTTCTGGTGGGCGGCGCAAGCCGCCCGCTGTCATTTATATCAAGGACATTCATGACTACGCCTGTTACCGAAATACCCGTCAACTTTGTGGCCGAACGCACAGAAGTGAAGGGTTTTATCCATTCTCTGGAAACCGGTGCGGCCGTCGATGGCCCGGGCGTACGCTTCGTGTTCTTTACCTCGGGCTGCCAG
>NZ_RJTZ01000349.1:0-571 GCF_024343515.1 Aquitalea sp. S1-19
CAGGATGCCGAAGTGCACCGGGTCGATGCCCAGCGCCATCGCCACCGGGAACAGGATGGGGGCGAAGATCAGCACGATGGATGACGGCTCCATCACGTTGCCAGCCAGCAGCAGCAGCACGTTCACCACCAGCAGGAAGGCGATCGGGCCGAGGCCGGCGTCGATCAGCCAGCCGGCCATCGCCTGCGGGATGCCTTCGCTGGTCATCAGGAAGGAGAACAGCACGGCGTTGGTGATGATATAGAGCAGCATCGCCGACATCGAGGCCGAATCCAGCAGCACTTTCGGCACCTGCTTCAGGCTCATGTCTTTGTAGACGAACACCGCCACGATGAAGGCGTACACCGCGCTCATCGCCGCCGCCTCGGTCGGGGTGAAGATGCCGCTATAGATACCGCCGATCACTACCACGATCAGGAACAGGCCCCACATCGATTCGCGGAACGCTTTCAGGCGTTGCACGGCAGTGGCCTTGGCCAGACGCGGATAGCCGAACTTGCGTGCGCGATACCAGGTGGTAAGGCCGAGGACGGTCGCCAGCATCAGCCCCGGAATCACGCCGGCCATGAAC
>NZ_RJTZ01000035.1:0-26664 GCF_024343515.1 Aquitalea sp. S1-19
AGCACCTGCCCTCATCCATGCCGCGCTGGCCTTATTGCCGGACGCAGACCGGCAGGCCTATCTATTGCGCCACTGGCTGGGGTTCAGTCCGCAACAAGCGGCACAAAGCATGGCACTTTCGTCCCGCGCCCTTGCCCGGCATGAGCACGCTGGCCGCCTTGCTGTATGAAGTGCTGCTCACCGCAGCCGTACTTTTGGCGATCGCCACTCTGCTGACCCCCCTCAAGGCCGTGCTGGGCGCAAGCCCGCTGGCCGAGTTGCTGTTCCGCCTTTTGCTGGCCGGCCTGCTGTTTGCCTATTACGGCTGGTGCTGGGTCAAGGGCGGACAGACGCTGGCGATGAAAACCTGGCGTCTGAAGCTGGTGCGTGCCGATGGCGCGGCGCTTGACTGGCCGCTGGCTTTGCGCCGCTACCTGATTGCGCTGGCGCTGTTTGTCGGCGTGCCGGCGCTGGCCTATGCAGGCTGGAGCCGCAGTCTGGGAGAAAGCGCGCCTTTCTGGCTCGCCCTGGTCTGGTTGCCGCTACCCTTTATCGCCCGCGGCATAGACCCGGAAAAACGCAGCCTGCACGACAGGCTGGCCGGAACACGGGTGGTGTGCCTGAAGTAAGTGCATGACAGGGAAGGGGGAACGCCCCATTCCCCATTCCCCATTCCCCATTCCCCCTCTATACTTGCGCCCCGACGGAGCGGGTGCCGGATATCTGCCGGCTGCCCGCCTAGCGCCTGACTGTAGCTCAGGTTTTGCCCACCTTAATCTCTCCGGAAATCACGCATGCTGGAAAAGCTATTCCACATCCGTGCGCAAGGCTCGTCCGTGCGCACCGAAATCCTCGCCGGTTTCACCACCTTCCTCACCATGTCGGCCATCCTGTTCGTCAACCCGGACATCCTCGCCGCCGCCGGCATGGACCATGGCGCCGTGTTCGTCGCCACTTGTCTGGCCGGCGCCATCGGCTGCCTGCTGATGGGCCTCTTAGCCAACTACCCGATCGGCCAGGGGCCGGGCATGGGCATCAACGCTTTCTTCGCCTTCGGCCTGGTCAAGGGCATGGGACTGCCATGGGAGACAGCGCTGGGCGCGGTGTTCCTGTCCGGCATCCTGTTTATTCTGGTGAGCCTGTTCAAGGTGCGCGAGTGGTTCGTCAACGCCATTCCCGCCTGCCTCAAGCATTCGATCTCGGCCGGCGTCGGCCTGTTTATCTCGCTGATTGCACTGCAACAGGCCGGCATCGTCGTCGCCAGCCCCGACACCATGCTGGCACTGGGGCCGCTGGGCACGCCATCGGTACTGCTGGCGGCATTCGGCTTTTTACTGATGGTGGTACTCGACCGCCGCGGCGTGCCTGGCGCCATCATTATCGGCATCCTGACCGTCACCGCGATCTCGGTGGCGCTGGGTTACACGCCATATGGCGGCATCGTCTCGGCCCCGCCCTCGCTGGCACCGACCTTCCTCAAGGCCGACATCCTCGCAGCCTTGCATCCGGCGGTGCTGGGCGTGGTGCTGTCCTTCTTCCTGATGAGTCTGTTTGAGACCTCGGGCACGCTGATCGCCATTGCCGAGCGCGGCAACTTCCTCGACAAGGACGGCCATCTGCCACGCCTCAAGCGCGCACTACTGGCTGACTCGACCGCGATCAGCGCCGGGGCACTGCTGGGCACCTCCAGCACCACCAGCTATATCGAGTCGACCACCGGCATCGCCGCCGGCGGCCGCACCGGCCTCACCGCCGTGGTCATCGCCGGCCTGTTTATCGCCGCCCTGGTATTCGCGCCGCTGGCAGCGATGGTGCCGGGCTACGCCACTGCACCGGCGCTCTTGTACGTCGCCATCCTGATGCTCAGGAGCCTCACCCATCTGGAGTGGGACGAGCTGACCGAAACCGCACCGGCCATCGCCTGCATCACCACCATGGCCTTCACCTTCTCCATCGCCGACGGCATCGCCTTCGGTGCCATCACCTATGTGATCACCAAGCTGGCCACCGGCCAGGGCAAGCAGCTGTCCTTGCCCATCGTGGTGATCGCCGGCCTGTTTATCGCGCGCTATCTGTTTCTTTAAAAAACAGGGAGTGGGGAGTAGTGAACGGGGAGTATTCCCACTCCCTACTCCCCAGCCTCAACCGTGCACCCGGCGGCCGGCGATATAGGTCGCCGCGATGGCACGGTCGTCGCCCAAGGTCATCTGCACGAACAAGGCCTCGTGGATATCGCGCGCGTACTTCATGCGGTACTCGATGATCGGCGTCGACTTCAGGTTCAACACGGCAAGGTCGGCCTCCTTGCCCACTTCGATACTGCCTATCTTGTCCGCCAGGCCCAGCGCCTCGGCGGTGCCGCGGCTGGCGAGATAGAAGGCATGGCCGGCAGACAGTGCAAAACCGTTCAGCTGTGCCGCCTTATACGCTTCGTTCATGGTCTGCAGCATGGAAAAGCTGGTGCCGGCGCCAAGATCGGTCGCCAGACCCACCTTGACCGGATGGCGCGCATCGCGCGCCTGCTTGATGTTGAAACAGCCGGAGCCAAGGAAGAAGTTGGAGGTCGGGCAGTGCGCAATAGCCGTGCCGGTGCCGGACAACACCTCAAGCTCGGCCTCGGACAGGTGGATGCCATGGCCGTAGATCGCGCGTTCGCGCAGCAAACCAAAGCGGTGGTAGACGTCGGTATAGTCGCGGCACTCGGGAAACAGCGACTTCACCCACTCGACTTCGCCGCGGTTTTCCGACAGGTGCGACTGGATCAGCGTACTCGGGAATTCTGCCGCCAGCGCACCGACCATTTCCAGCTGCTCAGGGCTCGACGTTGGCGCGAAACGCGGGGTGATCACATATTCGGCGCGGCCTTTGCCGTGCCAGCGCTCTATCAGCGCCTTGGATTCGTCGTAGGCGCGCTGCGGCGTGTCGAGCAAAGCAGCGGGCGCATTGCGGTCCATGCACACCTTGCCGGCCATGATGCGCATATCGTAGCGGGCAGCCTCTTCAAACAGCGCATCCACCGACTGCGGGAACACGGTGCCGAACACACAGGAACTGGTGACGCCGTTTCTGTGCTGTTCTTTCAGGAACACCGACGCGACTTCGGCGGCGTGCGCTTTGTCGGCGAAACCCTGCTCGGTGATAAAGGTGTAGTTGTTCAGCCAGTCGATCAGCTGCTCGCCGTAGGCGGCGATCATCTCGGTCTGCGGATAGTGCACATGGCTGTCGATAAAGCCGGGCAGGATCACGCTGTCGGTATAGCGCGTGACTTCAAGCCCTGCGGGCAGGGTAGGCAGGAGGGTGGCGGCAGGGCCGACAGCGGCAATCTTGCCGTCTTCCATCACCACGATGGCGTCTTCTTCGAACACCATGCAATCCTGCATGTCGCGCACAAACGGATCGTCCTTGAAGGTGAGCAGCGCGCCGCGAATGGCTGTTTTCATCGTTATATATTTTCAAACAAAGAATCTTTCTATCAAAATTCTTCATCTGACGCAAAAAAACCCGTACATGTTAAGCTTACGACATTGTTAATCCACCCTGAGTCTGCCTGTATGAGCACCTCTACCCCCGACCAGATAGACCAGATCGTTGCACTGTGGCGCGCGGTCCGTCCCGACCTTGATCCCTCGTCGACCGAAGTCATCGGCCGCATTGCACGCATGGAATATTTCATCACCCGCCGCGTGCTGCAGGATCTGGCGCTACACCAGATCAATGTCGGCGAATTCGATGTACTGGCCGCACTCAGGCGTGCGGGTGCGCCATTCCAGCTGTCGCCGGGGCAATTGCAGAATATGGTATTGATTTCGTCCGGTGCGCTGACCAACCGTATCAACCGGCTGGAAAAGGCAGAGCTGGTGACACGCCGCACTGACCCGAACGACAGGCGTGGTGTCATTGTCACGCTGACAGACAAGGGGCTTACGGTGATAGAAGATGCAGTCAGCCACCATCTGGCCGCCGAGGCGGAACTGCTGGAGCCGCTGGATCAAGCCGAACGCGTGCAACTGGCGGCGCTATTAAAGAAGCTATTGCTGGCGCAAAAGGATTAAGAGGCCGGGCAAGCCGGCCTCTTAAAGAACAGGGGTCAGGTACGGAAACGACCGATTTCCAAGTCCAGTTCACTGGACAGTTTGGATAGCTCGCTAGCCATGGTGGCCGACTCGGCCACCGAGCGGCTATTGCTCTCGCTCATCTGGGCAATGTGCTCCACACTGCGCGCCGCCTCCTGGCTGGCATGGCTCTGCTCCAGCATCGCAGAGGCAATCTCGTCGGTCTTGCCCAGTACCTGGGCCGATAGTTCGCGTAGCATCTCCAGCGTGTCGGCCACGGTACGGCTCAGTTCGACCCCGCTGCTGACCTGCCCGGCCGCCTGCTGCATGCTGGCAACAGCGGTCTTGGTTTCGCCCTGCACCAGAGAAATCTTGGACGAGATTTCATTGGTCGCCTGCGCGGTGCGCTCGGCCAGCTTGCGCACCTCATCCGCGACGACGGCAAAACCACGCCCGCTCTCGCCGGCACGCGCCGCCTCGATGGCAGCATTCAACGCCAACAGATTGGTCTGCTCAGCGATCTCGCGGATCACGCCGACAATGCTGCCGATCTCGCTGGAACGCTGGCTCAGCGTGGCAATACTGCCTTCGGAAATGCGGATCACCTTGGCGATTTCCGCCATTTCCGCCGCAGCCTGACCGGCTACGCGGCTGCCCTCGACCGACATTTCCATGCTGGAGCGCGCTTCGCCTGCCATCTGCGACGCGTGCTCGGCCACACGGGCGATGCCTGTCGTCATCTGTTCGACCACGGCAGCCGTCGACGACGAGGCATCCGCCTGTTCGTTAGACGCTTCGGTAATGCGTGATGCAACGTCCGACATCGAGCGGGAGGTCGCACTGACACGCTGCGAATCGCTACGGGTACGCTCGACAAAAGTCGACAGATTAGCCAGCAAAGTGGACAGTGCGCGCGCCGTCGCGCTGACTTCATCCTGCCCCGAGGTATCGACCCGTATCGTCAGGTCATTCTGTGCCGCCGCCTGATGCATGCTCGCTTGCAGCACACCCAGCGGACGGGTGATAGAGCGCACGATCAGCACCGCCAGCAACACCCCCAAGATCAGTGCCAACGCCAGCGCACCCAGCATGACGTTGCGGATCTGGCCTAGCATCTCTTCCTGCTTGCCATCTGCCTCATCGATATAGCCATCGGCCAGTTCACGCAAGGCTTCCACCTGATCGCGCAAGGCATATAGCTGGGTCTTGAACGGCGCAATCGCAGCATCGGCATGGTTGGCCTGGGTAATTTCGCCCGATTGCAGCTTCAGGTACAGCGCCTCCATCCCCTGGCGATAGGCGTCAATATTACCCTCCAGCGCAGCAAGCTCGCCCTGCTTATCCGCCAGACGCATCAGGGTGCGTGCCTCTTTGACGCTTGCGCTCAGCGCCGCCACGCTCTTGTCGAACTTGACCTTGGTCGAGGCCAGCGTTTTTTCGCTATCCACCGGATTACCCAGACTCAACAGAACGTCTTTCTCCGCCTGGCGCACGCGCAGCATATCGCTCTCCAGCTGGTCCATCTGCCGGCTGAATGCGAAGTCGTTATCCAGCAACTCCTCGATATTGACATCAACCTTGTACAGTGCAGCCAGACCGACGCCACCCAGCATAGCAACGAACAGCAGCAGGCTGCAGGCCAGCAAAGCTACGCGTTGGCCTATGGTCATCTTTTTCAGCATCCGGCTTCCCTTCAATTCTGCAAATCAAGGTTGTTATTTATCAAACTCGCGCATAATTACATAAAAATGCCATATGTGCATGACTATAGATGCCATTAACGATGGCTCATCACAGGCTATTGAAAACACAGGGAAAAAACCCAGAGACTAGAGAAGCGCTATCTGCATAAAAAAACCCGCCATTGGCGGGTTTCTAAGGCAAAGAGGTCTGCCGCAGCGTAGCGGGAGGCGACCACGACCAGTTTTTCTGCCATGCACCCCGCACCATGTCCGGATACTCGGCGCGGCCACGGCTGCCGTTGTAGCGTCCCAAGGCCAGAAACAGATTGCCTTTTTCGCGGTCGATGTAATGGCGCAGGATGGCACAGCCGTAGCGCAGATTGGTGGTGAGATCGAACAGGTTGTGCTCGGGTGTGCCTATGCTGCGCGTCCAGAACGGCATCACCTGCATCAAGCCCCGCGCGTCGGCACTGGAGACCGCATATTTCTTGAAACCGCTCTCCACCTGAATCAGGCCCAGTACCATCTGCGGATCGAGACCAGCGCGGGTCGCTTCGTAGTGGATGGCGGTCAGCAGACGCTCGCGCGTCCACGCATCCGGTATGCGTTTTTCCAGCCGCCGCGACATCTCTGCCAACCAGGCCTGCCCTTCGCGTGGATTGTCGAACACCAGCCGCGGCGCGTTGACGTCACCGACGCTGCGGCGCAAGGCCGAAGCGACGGTGTGCGACAGATCTTCCTCGCGCTGCGCACCCGCCCATGCCGGCATCACCAGCGTGGCAAGCAACAGGCTGATGGCGGCGTAACGCATCAAATGCCGAGTTTGCCGAACATGAAGTCAAGCACATCGGCGGCGGCCAGCTCGGTCTTGTCGGCATCGCGGCGATGCTGGTACTCGACCTTGCCTTCCTTCAGGCTGCGGTCACCGATCACCACGCGGTGCGGGATGCCGATCAGCTCGGAGTCGGCCAGCAGCACGCCCGGGCGCTCGTCACGATCGTCCAACAGCACATCCACCCCCTTGGCCAGCAGGCCCTGATACAAGGCCTCGGCCGCATCGGCCACGGCTTCGCTGCGCTTCATGCCCATAGGCACGATCACCACGGTGAATGGCGCCAGTGCATCGGTCCAGATAATGCCGCGCTCGTCGTGGTTCTGCTCGATGGCCGCGCCCAGAATGCGCGATACACCGATACCGTAGCAGCCCATTTCAAAGTGCTTGGGTTTGCCGTCCATATCGAGGAAGGTCGCGCCCATTTCCTTCGAGTACTTGGTCCCCAGATAGAACACATGGCCCACTTCAATGCCGCGCTGAATGGCCAGCACACCCTTGCCATCCGGTGAGGCATCACCCTCGAGCACATTACGGATATCGGCAACTTCTGGCTCGGGCAGGTCGCGGCCGAAGTTGACGCCGATCAGATGCACGTCATCCTCGTTACCGCCCACCACCATGTCAGCCATCACCGCCACACTGCGGTCGGCGTAGATCTTGCCCTTGAAACCGACCGGCCCCAGCGAGCCCGGCTGGGCGCCGAAGGCGGCGACGATGGATTCGGGCGCAGCAAAGGTCAGCGGCTTGGCCACACCGGCAAGCTTCTCGCCCTTGATTTCATTCAGTTCATGGTCGCCGCGCACCAAGAGCAGCACTGGCAGCTTGTCCTCGCCGTCGCCTTCGACCACCACCGCTTTGACCGTCTCTTTGATGTCGCAAGACAGGAAAGCCACCAGCTCGTCTATGGTTTTCACGCCCGGCGTGGAAACCTTCTGCATCTCGGCGCCTGGCGCCTGGCGTGCGCAGGCCGGGGCGAGCGCTTCGGCCAGCTCGATATTGGCGGCGTAATCAGAATCGGGGCAGTAGACAATAGCGTCTTCGCCGGTGTCCGCGATCACCTGGAACTCGTGTGAGCGGTCACCGCCGATGGCGCCGGTGTCGGCCGCCACGGCGCGGTAAGTCAGGCCCATGCGGTCGAACACGCGCTGGTAGGCGGCGAACATATTGTCGTAGCTCTTCAGCGCATCTTCGGCACTACGGTCGAAGGAGTAGGCGTCCTTCATGGTGAATTCGCGGCCACGCATCACGCCGAAACGCGGGCGGCGCTCGTCGCGGAATTTGGTCTGGATCTGGTAGAAATTCTTCGGGAGCTGGCGGTAGCTTTTCAGTTCGCCGCGCACGATGTCGGTCACCACTTCTTCCGAGGTCGGCTGGATCACGAAGTCGCGATCGTGGCGGTCCTTGAAGCGCAGCAGCTCTTCGCCCATCTTGTCCCAGCGCCCGGTTTCCTGCCACAGAGCCGCCGGCTGCACCACCGGCATCGAAATTTCGATGGCGCCGGCACGGTTCATTTCTTCACGCACGATGGCTTCGACCTTGCGCAAGGCACGCAGACCCATGGGCATCCAGCTATAGATGCCGGCGCCTACCTTGCGGATCATGCCGGCACGCAGCATCAGCTTCTGGCTGACGATATCGGCATCGGCCGGAGCCTCTTTCAGGGTAGAGATGAAGAACTGCGAAGCGCGCATGGGGAAACATCCTTGAAATTGCGTTAGATAGCGCGATTGTAGCGCCGGCGGGGCCAAGGGTGGAAGCCGGGTGTGCGCTGAGCCGGTCTGCGCCATCCGGTTTCCCTGCCTGACGGCCTGCGTGCTAAGCTGCGCGACCATTTAAGCATCTCCCCGCAGGAAGTACCGATCATGCAACATTTCATCCCCGGCAAAGACGCCGCCCTCGAAGACTCCATCGCCACCATGCAGGGCAAACTGGCTGCGCGCGGCTTCAATATCGAGGAAGTGTCCTGGCTCAATCCGGTCGACAACTGCTGGTCGGTGCATATCCGCGACCGCGACTGCCCGCTGCTGTTTACCAACGGCAAGGGGGCGAGCGAACTGGCAGCCCGTGCCAGCGCCCTGGGCGAGATGTTCGAGCGCCTGTCCTGCCATTATTTCTGGACCCATTTCTATCTGGGTGAAGAACGCGCCAATCGCCCCTTCGTCCATTACCCGCAAGAACGCTGGTTCACGCTGCCACAAGACGGCAGCTGGCCCGAGGGCCTGCTGAACGAAGACCTGCTGGCCTTCTACAACCCGGACGACGCCATCGAGGCGGCCACGCTGGTCGACCTCAATTCCGGTAATGGCGGGCGCGGCATCTGCGCCCTGCCTTACACCCGCGTGTCGGACGGCGAGCAAAGCTGGATACCGGTCAATATCATCGGCAACCTGTATGTCAGCAACGGCATGTCTGCCGGCAACACCCAGCCGGAAGCGCGCACTCAAGCGCTGTCGGAAATCCTTGAGCGCCATATCAAGTTCCGCATCATCGCCGAAGGCATCTGCCTGCCGGATGTGCCGGAAGATGTGATTGCCCGCTATCCGCGCATCGCCGCCGGCATCCAGGGCCTGCGCGACGCCGGCTTCGGCATTCTGGTAAAAGATGCTTCGCTGGGCGGGCGCTATCCGGTGATGAACGTCACCATGCTGCACCCGCACGATCAGGGTGTCTTCGCCAGCTTCGGTGCCCACCCAAGCTTCGAAGTGGCACTGGAGCGCGCGCTGACCGAACTGCTGCAGGGCCGCGCGCTGGATGCACTGGCCGGCGTCCCGGAAGCGGGCATGGATATGGATGAAGTCGCCAGCCCGTCCAATCTGGAAACCCACTTTGTCGACTCGGCCGGCATCATAGGCTGGCCCTTCCTCGCGGCCAAACCTGACTTTGCTTTCGAAGACTGGGATTTCAAGGGCAGCACGCAGCAGGATTACGAGTGTCTGTGCGCCATTATCCACGAGGACGAATTCGAGATTTATGTCTCCGACTTCACCGAACTGGGTGTCTACGCCTGCCGCATTCTGGTGCCGGGCATGTCCGAGATCTATCAGGTCGACGATCTGGAGTGGGAAAACAATAGCGTGGGCAACAGCGTCCGCCCCGCCATCCTGAATCTGCATGCGCTGGACGAGGCGGCCTGTACCGGACTGCTGCGCGAACTGCAGGTGCTGGGTCTGGCCGACCACCGCTCGCTGTGGGAGATTCTGGGCCTGGCTGTGCCGGAAGGCTCGGCCTGGAAAACCCTGCGCATGGGCGAGCTGAAAACCCTGCTGGCGCTGGCTTGCGGCGACAAGGCTGCCATCCGCGAAGGACTGGAATGGATACACCACTTCCGCCAGATTGCCGACTCGCGCTACCACGTCTACCGCTGCATCGAGACCCTGCTCGATCTGGATGGCGAAGGCGACTTCCGTCCTTCTCTGGCGCTGTTGTATGGCGCAGACACACTGGCGCTGGCCGAAGACCTGCTGGCACGACGCGAACGCTTCTTCGGCCTGTCCTCGCCGGGCCTGGCGCTCGAAGGGCTGGAGCTGCACCAGCGCCTGCTGCAGGCTTACGATAAGCTGTTCTGATCAGGCAGTCCCTCCCCCCTTGCGGCGGGAGGGCCGCAAGGCCCCGGCCATAGCCCAGGGAAAATTTTCTGCTACGCTGCAGGCGATACTTGGCGCACCGAATGCTTGAGAGTAAGCTGCGCGCTATTCATTATGGGTTGCTGCATTGCAACCTTCCCAATCACGGTTAAGTCTGGTTTCTATGCAGGTTCACAACAATAAAGCCATGGCCGGCATCACGCTGGCCGCGCTGGGCGTCGTCTATGGCGACATCGGTACCAGCCCGCTCTACACCCTGAAAGAATGCTTTTCCGGCCACTACGGACTGCTGCCTACCCACGACAATGTGCTGGGCGTACTGTCGCTGGTATTCTGGGAACTGATTCTGGTCGTTTCCATCAAGTATCTCGCCTTCGTCCTCATGGCCGACAACCGTGGCGAAGGCGGCATCCTGACACTGATGGCGCTATCCAAACGCAAGGTAGCCGGAACCCCCGGCTGGCTGCTGATGGTGATCGGTATCATGGGGGCCGGCTTCTTCTTCGGCGAGGTCATCATCACGCCGGCCATGTCGGTACTCTCCGCCGTCGAGGGACTGGGAGTGATCACCCCTACGCTCACTCCTTACATCCTGCCGATTTCACTTTCGGTACTCAGCGGTCTGTTCCTGATCCAGAAACACGGCACCGCCCGCGTCGGCACGCTGTTCGGGCCGGTGATGGGGATCTGGTTTTTGACGCTGGGTGCACTCGGCATCAATGGCATCATCACCAACCCCGAGGTACTGGGCGCACTCAACCCGGTCTGGGGTGTGCGCTTTATGGTCGATAACGGCATGATCGCCTTCCTGACGCTGGGCTCGGTGGTGCTGGCCATTACCGGTACCGAGGCGCTGTATGCCGACATGGGCCACTTCGGCAAAAGCCCGATCCGCCGCGCATGGTTCAGCCTAGTGCTGCCGGCACTGGTGCTCAACTATTTCGGTCAGGGCGCACTGATTCTGGCCGAGCCGGCCGCAGTTAAAAATCCGTTTTTCAATCTGGCACCGGACTGGGCCATGTATCCGCTGGTGGGTCTGGCCACCTTCGCCACCGTCATCGCCTCGCAAGCGGTGATTTCCGGCGTGTTCTCGCTGACTCGTCAGGCGGTACAACTGGGTTATATCCCGCGCATCTCGATCAGCCAGACCTCGGAAAAGGAAATCGGTCAGATCTATATCCCGATGATCAACTGGGCCTTGCTGGTATCCGTCATCATCGTGGTGGTGGCCTTCGGCAGCTCCAGCAATCTCGCCGCGGCCTACGGTATCGCGGTAACCGGCACCATGGTCATCACCACCTTGCTGGCCGCTACCGTTGCCTACCGCAACTGGCGCTGGTCATTGTGGGCCGTGGTACCGATGACGGCGCTATTCCTGTTCATCGATGTGCCGCTGTTTGCTGCCAATATCCACAAGATTACCGCCGGCGGCTGGCTGCCGCTGGCAATCGGTGCCGTGATGTTCATCCTGATGACCACTTGGAAACGTGGCCGCGAAATTCTGATGCAGCGGCTGGATGAACAGGCTCTGCCGCTGGATGGCTTTATCGAGAATATGGAAGCCTACCCGCCGACCCGTGTGGCCGGCACCGCCGTGTTCATGACCAGCTCCAGCCATGGCGTGCCACATGCCATGCTGCACAACCTCAAGCACAACAAGGTGCTGCATGAACGCGTGGTGTTGCTGACGATACGCACCAAGGACGAGCCCTATGTCGATCCCGAAGAGCGTCTGCAGATCAAGCAGTTGTCGGCGTCGTTCTGGCAGGTGCTGGCCGACTACGGCTACAAGGAAACGCCCGACGTCAACGCCATCCTCGACCAGTGCTCGGAGCAGGGCCTGGCTTTCGAGGTGATGGATACCTCGTTCTTCCTGTCGCGCGAGACGCTGATTTCGACCGACAGGCCGGGCATGGCGCGCTGGCGCGAAAAACTGTTTGTCGGCATGAGCCGCAATGCGCTCAAGGCGACCGACTTCTTCCAGATCCCGACCAACCGGGTGGTGGAACTGGGCGCCCAGGTCGAGCTTTAATTGCGGTCGATTTTTTAAACAGCCGCACCCACTATCAAGCAAGCCACATTCCCCCGCAGGATGTGGCTTGCTTTTTTGCTGCAAAAATCCGACAGCCCGCCCGCCCCCCCGTCTTTGCCCCGCACAAAAAATCCACAAGAAACTTTCTTTTTCGTCTGCTGTGCCCGATAAATTAAACACATGACATGCGCACGAAGATGCGCAGGCATGCTTGCCTTTGCCTTAAAAAATCGGAGACGAAATTCATGAGAGCGATCCCGCAGCTGATTGGCCTGACACTGGCCGCCACCACCCTCACCACCATCGCCGCTCCCCTTAGCCAGATCGGTAAAGGCGAAGGCCGGCTCGACATCATCGCCTGGCCCGGCTATCTGGAGCGTGGCGAGTCGGACAAGAGTTATGACTGGGTGACGCCGTTTGAAAAGGCCACCGGCTGCAAGGTCAACGTCAAGACGGCCGCCACCTCGGACGAGATGGTCAGCCTGATGAATAAAGGCGGCTACGACCTGGTCACCGCCTCCGGCGATGCCAGCCTGCGTCTGGTGTACGGCAAGAAGGTGCAGCCGATCAATCTTGCGCTGATTCCAAGCTACAAGCAGGTCGACAAGCGCCTGCAGGGTGCGCCGTGGTATACGGTAGCCGGTCAGAGTTATGGCGTGCCCTATCAGTGGGGCCCGAATGTACTGATGTACAACACCAAGATCTTCAAGACCCCGCCGGCCTCATGGGCCGTGGTATTCGAGCCGCAAAACCTGCCCGACGGCAAACCGAACAAAGGCCGCATCCAGGCCTACGACGGCCCGATCTATATCGCCGATGCTGCGCTCTATTTGAAAAGCAAACGTCCGGATCTCGGCATCAAAGACCCGTACGAGCTGAACGAAAAGCAGTACGCCGAAGTGATCAAGCTGCTCAAGCAGCAAAACACGCTCAAGCACCGCTACTGGCACGATGCGACCGTGCAGATGAGCGATTTCAAAAACGAAGGCGTGGCCGCTTCGGGCTCGTGGGACTATCAGGTCAATGCGCTCAAGGGCGAGAAACAGCCGATTGCATCGACCATTCCCAAAGAAGGCGTCACCGGCTGGGCCGATACCACCATGCTGCACGCCGATGCCAAACACCCGTCCTGCGCCTACCAGTGGATGGAATACTCGCTGAATCCCAAGCTGCAGTCGGCACTGGCCGAATGGTTCGGTTCCAACCCGGTCACTCCGGCTGCCTGCAAGGAAAAAACACCGGGCGGCAGCGATGTCTGCAAGACCAACGGCTTCGAGCGCTTCGACAAGGTGCACTTCTGGAAGACACCGCAAGCCAAATGCGCGTCGCAAGGCAGCTGCGTACCGTACAGCACCTGGACCCGCGACTACATCGGCGTGATGGGCGGCAAATAAGTACGTATCCGCTGCGCGGATGTTTTTTTCCTGCCGCTTCCGCGCGGCGGACGGGTTTCTTCCTTTTGTCTCGCCAAAAGGAAGAAACCAAGGAAAAGGCGACCCGAAGCCGCTCGAACCCCCGGGCAAAAATTCGCCCCCAAGGCGCCGCCAAACTCGCGATTTGCTACCGCAAATCGCTCAAACAGGAGGCGGCTTAAAACCTTGGGGCCAAACTTTTGCCCGGCTCGCGCCTACGGGGCAGGTGGCTGCCGACAACAGCGGCACAGCATATAACACCCGCTACTTTGCATCTGGGTTGATGTACACACAAAGCGCACTTATGAGGCTGCCTATCATGCCCCACGCCGTCACCTTCGACCACGTCAGCCGCCTGTTCGGCCAGATGCGTGCCGTCGACAATGTCTCGCTCACCATCAACGAAGGCGAGTTTTTCTCCATGCTAGGCCCTTCCGGCTCGGGCAAGACCACCTGCTTGCGCCTGATTGCCGGCTTTGAATTGCCAAGCTCGGGCCGTATCCTGATCGCCGACCAGGACGCCAGTGCGCTGGCGCCTTTCGAGCGCGATGTGAATACCGTATTCCAGGATTACGCGCTCTTTCCCACCATGGATGTACTGAATAACGTCGCCTATGGCCTGATGGTCAAGGGTGTCGGCAAGAAGGAACGTCTGGCGCGTGCCGAAGAGGCGCTATCCATGGTCGCACTGGCCGACTATGGCAGCCGCAAACCGGGCGAGTTGTCCGGCGGCCAGCGCCAGCGTGTGGCACTGGCGCGCGCATTGGTCGGCCGCCCGCGCGTCCTGCTGCTGGACGAACCCCTGGGCGCGCTCGACCTTAAGCTGCGCGAGCAGATGCAAAGCGAACTAAAGAGCCTGCAGCGCAAGCTGGGCATCACCTTTGTCTTTGTCACCCACGACCAGTCCGAAGCCCTGTCGATGTCGGATCGCGTGGCCGTTTTCGCCAAGGGCCGCATCGAGCAGATCGCCACGCCGCAGGATCTGTACGACAAGCCGGCCAGCCGCTTCGTCGCTGATTTTGTCGGCACCAGCAATGTGGTCGATGCGCCTTTGGCGCAAAGCCTCACCGGCCAGCGCCGTATATTCGCCATCCGCCCCGAGCGCATCCAGCTCGGTTGCGCAGGCGTCACGACAGAGCATGCCGTACGCGCCAAAGGCGTGGTGCGCGACATCGCCTTTCTCGGTGCAGTCAACCGCGTCGAGGTCGAGCTGGCGGACAAGGCGGTACTGACCGCGCTGACCCCCAGCTTCGGTAGCGCGCTGCCCCTTATCGGCAGCGAAGTCGAACTGGCATGGCGCGAAGATGCCATGCACTGGATCACGGAGGCGGCATGAGCAGCATGGCCATCACCCGAAACGGCACAACGGCAAAAAACGGGCTGGGACGGCGGATCTCGGCCTTGCTCTACCGCAAGCCGGTGTTGACCCTGCTATTGCTGCTGACACCGCCGCTATTGTGGTTCGGCGTGGTTTATCTGGGTTCGCTACTGGCACTGGTGCTGCAAAGCGGCTACACCTTCGACGACTTCACCATGCAGGTGACGCCGGTCTGGACGCTGGCCAATTATCAGGCGCTATTCGACAGCACCAATCTCGACATCATCCTGCGCACACTGTTTATGGCACTAGCGGTGTCATTGATGAGCGCCATACTGGCTTTTCCGCTGGCCTACTATATGGCGCGCCATGCACGCGGGGCCGAAAAGGCCTTTTTCTATGTGGCGGTGATGCTGCCGATGTGGGCCAGCTATATCGTCAAGGTCTATGCCTGGACCGTGCTGCTGGCCAAGGGCGGCATCAGCTGGTGGCTGATCGAAAAGCTGGGCATTACCCCGGCCTACGAGTGGATGCTCGCGCTGCCGCACGTGGGCGGCACCACACTGGCCACCTCCAACTTCGGCCGTTTCTGGGTGTTCGTCTATATCTGGCTGCCGTTCATGATTTTGCCGATACAGGCGGCATTGGAGCGGGTGCCGGAAAACCTGATCGCCGCCTCCAGCGACTTGGGCGCGCGCCCATGGCAGACCTTTGGCTACGTTATCCTGCCCATGGCGATACCGGGCGTGATCGCCGGCTCCATCTTCACTTTCTCGCTGACGCTGGGCGACTTCATCATCCCGCAGCTGATCGGCCCGTCCGGCCTTTATATCGGCAATATGGTCTACACCATGCAAGGCTCGATCGGCAATATGCCGATGGCGGCGGCTTTCACCGTCGTGCCCATTGTGCTGATCAGCATCTATCTGGCGATCTCGAAACGACTGGGGGCTTTCGATGCACTCTGAGCGTACACCCTGGGCCTTGCGCCTGGCGGCCTATGGCGGCCTCGCCTTCCTACATTTTCCGCTGCTGGTAATTTTTGCCTACGCCTTCAATACCGAAGAGAGCGCGTTCTCCTTCCCGCTACAGGGCTTTACCCTGCACTGGTTTAGCGATGCCTGGGCGAGGCCGGATATTTTCGCCGCCATCGTGCTATCGCTTAAAGTCGCCAGCGCCGCGACCGTGCTGGCCCTGGCCCTGGGCACGCTGGCGGCTATGGCACTATCGCGACGCCCCTTCTTCGGTAAAAACGCCATCACCTTGCTCTTGGTGCTGCCCATCGCCCTGCCCGGCATCATCACTGGCATCTCGCTGTTGACGGCGTTTAAAGTGGCCGATATCAACCCCGGCCTGCTGACCATTATCGTGGGGCACGCCACCTTCTGCGTGGTGGTGGTCTACAACAATGTGGTGGCGCGCTTGCGGCGCATGCCGATGTCGCACATCGAAGCCTCGATGGATCTGGGGGCGGACAGCTGGCAGACCTTTCGCCACATCGTGATGCCGGGTCTGGCCTCCTCCTTGCTGGCCGGCGGCATGCTGGCCTTTGCCCTGTCCTTCGACGAAATCATCGTCACCACCTTTACCGCAGGCGCAGAAGTGACGCTGCCTATCTGGCTGTTGAACCAGCTAGGGCGGCCGCGTGATGTACCGATTACCAATGTGGTGGCCATGACCGTGATGCTGATTACCACCTTGCCGATACTGGGGGCGTGGTATCTGACCCGAGACACAACCGACACCGCCGGCGGCGGGAAATAACAGGAGAAACCATGCAGACCAGAATGCTGATAGCCGGCGAACGCGTTGCCGGACAAGGGGAATCGCTGGCGGTGTGCTCGCCGGCAAGCGGTGAAGTGCTGACCCATATCGCCGAAGCGAGCGCCGAACAGGTCGAAGCGGCGGTAGCGGCCGCCGAAAACGCCTTTCATGCCTGGCGTGCCACGCCGCCGAAAGAGCGCAGCGAACACCTGCTGGCATTGGCCGACAAGCTGCTCGCCCACGGCGAAGAGCTGGCCATGCTGGAGTCGGCCAACTGCGGCAAGCCCTACGCCACGGTGCTGGCCGACGAGATTCCGGCCATTGTCGATGTATTCCGCTACTTTGCCGGTGCCTGCCGCAACCTGAACGCCACGGCAGCCGGCGAGTACCTGCCCGGCCACACCAGCTATATCCGCCGCGACGCCATCGGCGTGGTGGCCTCGATCGCGCCATGGAACTATCCACTGATGATGGCGGCGTGGAAGCTGGCGCCAGCGCTGGCTGCCGGCAACACCGTGGTGCTTAAGCCTTCCGAGCTGACACCGTTGACCACGCTCAGGCTATGCGACTTTCTCGCCGATGTTTTCCCGCCCGGCGTGGTCAATGTGGTATTCGGCCGTGGTGCCGAAGTCGGCAGCCCGCTGATTAGCGATGCGCGCGTACGCATGGTCTCGGTCACCGGCAGCATCGCCACCGGCCACCATGTACTGGCGGCCGCCCAGCACGGCATCAAGCGCACCCACCTCGAACTGGGCGGCAAGGCGCCGGTCATCATCCATGCCGATGCCGATCTGGATGCCGCCATCAACGCGGTGCGTGCCTTCGGCTTCTATAACGCGGGGCAGGACTGCACCGCCGCCTGCCGCCTGTATGTACATAAAAAGGTATACGAGAACTTCGGCGCCGATCTGGCCGATGCCGTAGCCGGCATCAAGGTCGGCACCCCGCGCGAAGAAGGGGTGGAAATGGGCCCGGTGATCAGTGCCGGGCATCTGGAGCGCATCGAAGGCTATGTCGAGCGCGCCCGCGCCAACCGCCATATCGAATGCCTGACCGGCGGCAACCGCATCAGCGGGCCTGGCAACTTCTTCCAGCCCACGGTGCTGGCCGGCGCGCACCCGCACGATGAAATCGTACGGCACGAAGTGTTCGGGCCGGTGATCAGCATGACACCGTTCGACGACAACGACGACGTGATCGCCTGGGCCAACGACTCCGACTACGGCCTGGCTTCCAGTGTATGGACACGCGACATCGGCCGCGCCATGGATGCCAGTGCCCGCCTGCAATACGGCTGCACCTGGGTCAACACCCACTTTATGCTGGCAAGCGAAATGCCGCATGGCGGACTGAAACAGTCGGGTTACGGCAAGGACATGTCAGTCTATGCGCTGGAAGACTACAGCGTGGTGCGGCATGTGATGATCAAGCACTGACTCGGGACTCGGGACTCGGGACTCGGGACTCGGGACTCGGGACTCGGGACTCGGGACTCGGGACTCGGGACTCGGGACTCGGGACTCGGGACTCGGGACTCGGGACTCGGGACTCGGGACTCGGGACTCGGGACTCGGGACTCGGGACTCGGGTTTCAGTGTTTAGAACCCACCAAACCACGTCAACACCACGAGTCCCGAATCCCGGCTCCCCGTTCCCAAAACACCAAATCCATCCTCCGCGAGTACATGCTTGCTATTCCCCATTCCACGCTTTTGCGTCAAACTGTCATATTGATGTCATGCTTTATCCCTATCCTTGTACCGAACAGAGATCGGGGACGCCTATTTATGCCAGCTACTATCCTGCTCGTCGAAGACGAGCCCGCCATTCAGGAACTGATCGCCTTCAACCTGACCCAAGCCGGCCATCATGTATTGCGCGCAGATAGCGCTGAAGCCGCACATGCCATGATACGGCAGGCACTGCCCGATCTGGTGCTGCTGGACTGGATGCTGCCCGGCGCCTCCGGCGTCGATATCGCCCGGCGCTTGCGCGCCGAAGAGCGCACCCGCACCATTCCCATCATCATGCTCACCGCACGCTCGGACGAGCAGGACAAGGTCGCCGGGCTGGAAACCGGCGCCGACGACTACATCACCAAGCCGTTCTCGCCGCGCGAACTGCTGGCCCGCATCAAGGCACTGCTGCGCCGGCGTGCACCGCAGATGACCGATGACGCCATCGAGGTCAACGGCCTGCGCCTGGACCCGGTCACCCACCGCATTACCATTGCCGGCAAGCCGCAGGACCTGGGGCCGACCGAATTCCGCCTGCTGCATTTCTTCATGACCCATGCCGAGCGCGTGCATTCGCGTACCCAGTTGCTGGATCAGGTCTGGGGCGACCATGTGTTTGTCGAAGAGCGCACCGTCGATGTGCACATCCGCCGCCTCAGAAGCGCACTGGAAGCGACCGGCCACGATGCGCTGATTCAGACCGTGCGCGGTACCGGCTACCGTTTCTCTACCCAGATGTGAGACTGTTTTGCGCGAATTCCTGCAACGCTCGCTGCTTTACGCAGCACTGATCACCATCCTGTCCCTGGTTTTTGCACTGGTGCTGGGGCTGACCGCCGCCCTGATCTGCGCGCTGGCTCTGCTCGGCATCTGGCTGTTTTTCCATCTGTGGCATGTGGCAAGGCTCACCGCCTGGCTGCACCATCCCAGCAGCCGCCATATTCCGGAAGGCTATGGCTCATGGTCCGGCATCTTCATGGCGCTTTACCGCCAGTCGCGCAAACAGGATGAAAGCCGCAAACGCCTGACCTCCACACTGGAGCGCTTTACCAATGCCGGCGAAGCCATGCCGGACGGGGTGATCGTCCTGAACGGTCACGACCGCATCGACTGGATGAACCCGATGGCGGTCGAGCATTTTGCGCTGGAGCGCGAACGGGATGTCGGCAGCCAGTTGCTCAACCTGATCCGCCACCCCGCTTTTCACAGCTATATGGCGGCCGGCAGCTTCAGCCAGCCGCTGACCATGGTGACCGGCCATGCGCGCGAACGCGTGCTGTCCATCCAGCTGGTGCCTTTCGATCTCACACACAAGATGCTGCTGTCGCGCGATATCACCTCGCTTGAGCGGGTGCAGACCGTACACCGCGACTTTGTCGCCAATGTGTCGCACGAACTCAGAACACCGCTCACCGTGGTCGGCGGCTTTATCGAAACGCTGTCGGATATGGAAGAAGTCAACCACGCCACCCTCAAGCACTTCCTGCCGATGATGATGGAGCAGTCGCGCCGCATGCAGCGACTGGTAGAAGACCTGCTGGTCCTGTCCAAACTGGAAAATGAACCTAAAACAGTCGAGTTCGACAAGGTCGATATGGATGCGCTGCTGGATACCTTGCTGATCGAGGCTGAAGGCCTGTCCCACGGCCGTCACCAGATTACGCTGGCCCAGCGCAGCCCCGACTGGCTGTGGGGCAATAGCCAGGAGCTGCACTCGGCCTTCGGCAATCTGGTGTCCAATGCAGTGCGCTACACCCCAGAAGGGGGCAGCATCACGCTGGCCTGGCAGGTGGACGCAAATGGTGCTCACTTCAGCGTCACCGATACCGGCATCGGCATTCCGCGCGAACATATCCCGCGCCTGACCGAACGCTTTTACCGCGTCGACCGGGGTCGTTCACGCTCCAGCGGCGGCACCGGCCTTGGCCTTGCCATCGTCAAGCATGTCGTCGCCCGCCACCGCGCCCGCCTTGAAGTGCATAGTCTGCCCGAACAGGGCAGCACCTTCAGTGTGAACTTCGGGCGCGAACATATCGCCACGGCTACCGATTCAGCGCATCAAGACTGACTTTTGGCATTTTAAATGCCGCGCAGCAATGCCAATGGGGATTTACACCACAACCATGATGGACAAGGCTTGGCACTCATGCGGGGCGCGGCTAGCATAGCCCGACATAACCGACGAAAAGATCCCAAGCATGAACCGTGTACGCGCCATTATCCCGTTCGGCCAGCGCATCTGGCTGGACAATCTGTCCCGTGAACTGATCGCCTCCGGCGAGCTGGCCCGTCTGCTCGCCGACGACGGCATTGCCGGTGTCACCTCCAACCCGGCCATTTTTTATAAGGCCATCGCCTCCGATGCGCGCTACCAGGATGACCTGGCACGCCTCAAGGCCGATGTGGCCTTAAGCGCCGAAGCGCGTTACGAAGCGCTGGTCGTACCCGACATTCAGGCCGCCTGCGACCTGCTCGCACCGCTTTACGCCAAAACTGACGGTGCCGACGGCTATGTCAGCCTGGAAGTTTCGCCACAACTGGCCCGCGACGAAGCTGGCACCCTCGCCGCCGCGCGCCGCCTGTGGGCGGAAGTTGCCCGCCCCAATGCGATGATCAAGATCCCGGCTACGCCCGAAGGCATACGCGCTTTTGAAGTGCTGACGCGCGAAGGCGTCAACGTCAATATCACCCTGCTGTTCTCCCTGCCGCAGGTAAACGCAGTGTGGGACGCCTATATTGCCGGCCTGAGCGCACGCTACGCCGACGGCAAGCCGCTGGCACATATCAAGGCAGTGGCCAGCTTCTTCCTGTCGCGCGTCGACTCGCTGCTGGATGCGCAGCTGCCGGCCGAGCTGCAAGGCAAGGCGGCGGTGTCGTTGTCCAAGGCGGCTTACGCCCGCTACCACGAACGCTTCCATGGCGAGGAATTCGCCGCGCTCAAAGCTGCCGGTGCCCGCCCGCAATACCTGCTGTGGGCATCGACCGGTACCAAGAACAAGGCCTACTCCGACGTGATCTATGTCGAGAGCCTGATCGGTGACGAAACCGTCAACACCACGCCGGATGCAACCCTGGCCGCCTTCCGCGACCACGGCGTCGCTGCCGCCACGCTGGCTACAGGCATGGATGAGGCCTTCAAGGTCTTGCGCGACGTGCAGGCGGCCGGTGTCGATATCGATGCGGCCGGCGAAAAACTGCAGGCCGACGGCCTCAAGCTGTTCGACGACGCGTTTGATGCGCTGCTGCAACTGACGGCGTGAAAATAGGGAGTAGGGAGTAAGCTCCCTACTCCCTACTCCCTACTACTCACTCCCTGCCCTTACCCCTGTCTGCGTGCGGCCATATGCTGGCCAGCGGCACGCATTTCCTCTTCGCTCAGGCTGGCGGCAGCCAGGGGAAACAGCCAGGCTTCTTCCATCACGGCATGCTCGCGGTACAGGCGCACAAAATCGACCACATCGATACGGCTGACGGCGGTCGCATCGCCATTGCGCAGCGCCAGCAAATCATCGCGTATCGCCTCCCAGCGCGACAGCAGATAGCCGTGTTCGGCCTGCAACTGCTCCAGCCGCGGCAATGCGGCAGGCACTTTCTGCCACAAAAGCGGAAATAGTTCGTCCTCTTCATCCTGATGGTGTTGCGGGCCGGCGATATCGAAGTAACGCACCACCGCATCCACCGTATTCACCACCGCCTCGTTTACCCCATGCTCGGTCACATAGGCCGGCAACTTTTCCAGCTGGTCGCAAAAACGGCGGATCTTGTCATGGCAGGCTTCCAGCATTTCCAGTGGCTGATCAAAAGAAGGCCCGGTCGGACCCAATGCATTCAGTGGCAACATGGTGTTTTCCTGCGCTTGAGAAGAATTGAAAAGAATGCCGGTTTGCACCCTAGCAGACTGCGGCTGCAATTTCGGCTAAATTGGCCAGCCCGAGCCGTGAGAATGGGCACATAGCACCATGCAGCAAAATACCGCACTGACACTATCCCCTGATGGATGGCTGGAGCAGGCACACTGCCTGCCTTCGCCCAATTGTAACGACTACGCGCCGGGCACGCAGCCCAGCTTGCTGGTGATCCACAATATCAGCCTGCCGCCCAATGAATACGGCGGCGATGGCGTCGTCCAGCTATTCACCAACACGCTGGACCCGGCCGAACATCCTTACTACGCCACCATCGCCCACTTGCGGGTATCTGCGCATTTCTTTATCCGCCGCGATGGCGAGCTCTTGCAGTTCGTGCCAGTGACTCGGCGCGCCTGGCATGCCGGCGTATCCAGCTTTGCCGGACGCGAATGCTGCAATGACTTTTCGATCGGGGTAGAAATGGAAGGCTCGGACTTCGAGCCGTTTTGTGAGGCCCAGTATGCGACGCTGAACCGGCTGATCGCGCGGCTAAGCGACACGCTGCCGCTGGTGGCCATCACCGGCCACGAACACATCGCCCCCGGCCGAAAGACCGATCCGGGGCCCTACTTCGAGTGGGATAGCGTAGAGGGTGGTTTGCCGCAGTGGAAAGGGCGGTAGATGCTTAGCCGCTGTCCCAACACTGTTCGCGCGTAGAGGCGGCAATTACCACTTTCGATCTGGCGCTGGCTTCCCCCGGTGATTGCGTGTTTCATGGGCATATTCTGTGTATCGGTCTGATCGTATTGCGGGGGTGCATCGGTACTCGAGGCAATTAATGTCATGAAATGGCTGGAACTGCCATGAATAGTGGGAGTCTGTCGAGTATCGGGGCCATCCCGTATCTAAAACAGCTCGTTAAAAAGGTGTGACATGTTCAAGAAATTACTCGCTGCAGTGGGTGTTGGCGGCGCCAAAGTGGATACCCGGCTGGATAACTCGCAACTGATGCCGGGCGCGACCCTGACCGGGCGCGTCGTGATCAGCGGTGGTCAGGCGAGTCAAGATATCGAGAAGATAGAGCTGGTACTGATGACCGAAGTCGAGGTTGAGTCGGGAGATAGTGAGCACAGGGAGGCGCGGGCGCTGGGCGTGCTACGGGTAGCCGAACGCTTGACGATAGCGGCGGGGGAACAGAAGGAGTTGCCGTTCAGCTTGCAATTGCCGCGCGAGACGCCGGTCAATATGCTGACCCATCACGGCCGGCCGGTGGCGGTGTGGATACACACTGATCTGGCGATCGCACAGGCGCTGGACAGTAATGACCGGGACTGGCTGGAGGTGGCACCACCGGCGCAGATGCAGGCGCTGCTGTCGGCATTCGAGGTGTTAGGCTGGGGCCTGTACCGTACCGATGTCGAGGCCGGCACAGCACACGCAGCCCATGTAGCCACGACTCTGGGGTGTTATCAGGAGCTGGAGCTGCGTCCCTATAGCGCGCAATGGCAACTGCAGGAAATAGAGCTGACGTTCGTGCCGGACGGGATGGGGTATCAGGTGCTGGTAGAGCTGGATGCGCGCTTCGGGCGTGATAGTTATCAGGTGCTTGGCATGGGTAGCGACTGGCAGCAAGTAGACTGGGTGCGGGTACTGCGCGAGCGTATTCCGGCGCTGGCTTAAGGCGAAGGGGTGGCTAAGCCACCCCTTGTCATTTGCGTTGCGGGCTCACGCCGGTCAGCGCCCTGAGTTCGCGGCGATGCTGACGCCAGCATCGTCTGGTGGCGTCGAAAGTTTGGGCAGCCAACCATTACAATAACTCTCCCTACCCTTTCTTCCAGCTGATCAGCAACACCGCGGTGACGATGATGGCCATCGCCACCATCTCATGCGCACCGACGTGTTCGCCCAGAAAGGCCACGCCCAATAGCACCGCGATAATCGGATTCACATAGGCGTAGCTGGTGGCAGCGGCGGCGGAGACATTTTTCAGCAGATAGAGATAAGCGCTGTAGGCGACAATCGAGCCGAACAGCACCAGATAGCCGATCGCCAGCCAACCCTGCAGCGGCGGCATGGCGGTGAGCTCCTCGCCCTTAAGCAGGCTGGCGATCAATAGCGAGCCGCCGCCGAACACCATCATCCATGCGCTGCCAGCGATGCCCGGCGGCTGCTTGAGGTGACGACTCCAGGCCGAGCCCAGTGCCCAGCCGGCCGATGCCAAGAGCAGCAGGATGGCGCCCTCGGGGCTGGCCCTGAGATTGGCACCCAGATTCAAAAACACCATGCCGGCAAAACCCAGCGCAATGCCGGCCCACTCCAGCTTTCTTGCCTTCTGGCCGAAGCCTTGCGCGAACAGGGTAGCGAACAGCGGCACCGTCGCCACCACCAGCGCGGCCACACCGCTGGACACATCCTTTTCCGCCAGCGTCACCAGCCCGTTGCCGACCCCCGGCATCAGTACGCCCAGAATGGCCGCACCCTTGAGCTCGGCCAGCGACGGCAGCGCCCATTGCCGGGTCAGCAGCAATACCCCCATCAGGATCAGGCCAGCAGTGAGGAAACGCAGCCCGGCCATCATGAACGGTGGCCAGTATTCGACACCGATGCGGATGGCGAAATAGGTCGAGCCCCAGATCACGTACAGACAGAAGAAGGAGGCAATCAGCAGCAGGCGATTGGGAGCGGGGGCAGCGGTCATGGAGGCTTTCATATAAGGGACGTCGGGATCCGGTAACCGGGACTCAGCTGCGGACCACGAGTCCCGAGCCCCGAGAGTTCAGCGCGTCGCCAGCCGCTGCAGGATGTTGGAAAACTCTTCCATATAGGTATCAAAGCGTGTCGCCAGACGGTCGACATCGGTGGCGAAGCGGTTATAGGCCACTACCGCCGGAATGGCGGCAAACAGGCCGATGGCGGTGGCGATCAGCGCCTCGGCAATGCCTGGCGCAACCGTCGCCAGCGTGGCCTGACCGGCGTTACCCAAGCCGATAAAGGCATGCATGATGCCCCACACGGTGCCGAACAGGCCGACATAAGGGCTGACCGAACCGACGGTAGCCAGAAAGGCATTGTGGCTTTCCAGCATGTCCAGCTCGCGCTGCGCGGTGGCGCGCATGGCGCGGCGGCTACCGTCCATCATGTCGGACAGTTCGGTGCCCGGGCGCCCGCGCAGCTTCAAGAATTCGGCAAAGCCGGCCTGGAAAATATTCTCCATGCTGCCGCGCTCGTGCTTGCGCGTGGCGTCCTCATACAGGCGGTTCAGGTCGGTTCCGCTCCAGAAGGCGCGTTCGAAGGTTTCGGTATCACGCTTGGCGCTACGCAGGGTAACGATCTTGTTGAAGATCAGCGCCCACGACAACACCGAGGTCAGCACCAGGCCGGCCATAACCAGCTGAACCACCAGACTGGCGTGAAGAATGAGACTGACGACGGAAAATTCCTGCATGGTAGTTCCTTGAGGCTTAACGCAGCACGCGGCCGCTTTCGAGATCGATGATGGTAGAAGGCTTGCGCCGCTTGCCCACACGTCCGGGCAGGGTCAGCACCGTGTCGCCGAAAGTACGCTGGCAAGCCGCGGAGGTGCGCAGCGACTTTTGCCCGGCAAGATTGGCCGAGGTCGACACCAGGGGGCCCAGCGCATGGCACAGGCTGGCGGTTTCACGGTGCGCCGTAACCCGCACGGCAATTTTCTGGTGCCGGCCGCGCAACAGCGGCAATACCTTGGGCGAGGCCGGAATCAAAAAGGTAGTCGGCCCGGGCCAGTAGCGCATCACGGTTTCACGCTCGGCAGCAGACAGCGGGCGAATCAGCGGCGCCAACTGCTCCAGGCTCGCCGCCACCACGATCAGGCCCTTGTGGTTGGGCCGGCCCTTGAGCGCAATCACCCGGCGCACCGCGCGCGCATTAAGCGGATCGCACCCCAGGCCGAAACAGGATTCGGTGGCGTAGGCAATCACCCCGCCCTCACGGTAAGCCGCACGCGCCTGAGCCAGCAGGCTAGCGGCGGGAAACTTTCTGATCTGCAAGATGAAATCGCCCAATTGATGAAGACGACATTGTAACGGGGATAGCCAGCAAGAGGGGAGCGGGAAATGGTAAAACCCGGCAACAGAAGCTTGGCACCTCCTCTCCCGGCAACGGGAGAAGAAGCGCCAGGCCGGTTACTGCTTTAGCGTCCGATGGCGCGGTAGCCGATGTCGCGGCGCAGCTGGCAACCGTCAAACTCGATCTGGTCTGCAACCGCATAAGCACGCGCCTGCGCATCAGCCACGGTGTCGCCCAGACCGACCGCGCACAGCACACGTCCGCCGGATACCACCGCTGCGCCATCTGCGTTCTGAGCCGTCCCGGCGTGGAACACCATGCCGTCGGCCGTCGCCGCCGGAATGCCGCTGATCACGGCACCCTTTTGCGGCGCATCCG
>NZ_RJTZ01000350.1:0-556 GCF_024343515.1 Aquitalea sp. S1-19
CGGCTGGCGGCCGGGCCGACCAGCATGCCGTAGCCGCCGGCACCGTGTACTTCCTTGACTACCAGCTTGTCCAGATTGGCCAGCACATGGTCCAGCTCGCTCGGGTTGCGGCACTGGAAGGTTTCGACATTGTGCAAAATGGGTTCTTCGCCCAGATAGAAGCGGATCATCTCCGGCACATAGGGGTAGATGGACTTGTCGTCGGCCACGCCGGTGCCGATGGCATTGGTCAGCACCACATTACCCTGACGATAGGCATGCATCAGGCCGGGCACGCCCAGCATCGAGTCCGGGCGGAACGCCAGCGGGTCGAGGAAGGCATCGTCGATGCGGCGGTAGATTACATCGATACGCTTGTGGCCGGCGGTGGTGCGCATATAGACGTGGTCGTCGCGCACGAACAGGTCGCGTCCTTCGACCAGCTCGACCCCCATCTGCTGGGCGAGGACGGCATGTTCGAAGTAGGCGCTGTTGTGCTGCCCCGGGGTGAGGACCACCACGGTCGGGTTTTCCTGGCGGCTGGCTTGGCGCAGGGTGGCCAGCAGCAGGGTCGGGT
>NZ_RJTZ01000351.1:0-553 GCF_024343515.1 Aquitalea sp. S1-19
AGCAAGCACCGCTGGGACCCGAAAAACCAGCGCCCCGAGCTGTGGAATATCTATAACAGCCGCGTCAACAAGGGCGAGAGCATACGCGTGTTCCCGCTTTCCAACTGGACCGAGCTGGATATCTGGCAATACATCTATCTGGAAAACATCGACATCGTACCGCTGTATTTTGCCGCCGAGCGCGAGCAGGGTATTACCATCGATGTGGCTTACCGCTATTTCAGCACCGACAAGCGCAAGTTCATCATTGCCGACTGCCCGGGGCACGAGCAGTACACCCGCAATATGGCCACCGGCGCTTCGACCTGCAATCTCGCCATCATCCTGATCGATGCGCGTTACGGGGTGCAGACGCAGACCCGGCGTCACAGCTTTATCGTCAGCCTGTTGGGCATCAAGCATGTGATCGTCGCCATCAACAAGATGGACCTGCTGGACTTCGATGAGGCGGTGTACAACCGCATCCGTGACGACTATCTGGATTTTGCCGAACGTCTCGCCATTCCCGACATCCGCTTCGTGCCGATTTCGGCGCTCAGGGGCGACAATGTAG
>NZ_RJTZ01000352.1:0-532 GCF_024343515.1 Aquitalea sp. S1-19
GAAGCACAGCCAGGGCACTGGCTGGCAGGTTAAAACCACAAAAGGGATCCTTGCGGATCCCTTTTTTATAGATACCTTACCCCTTCTACTCGCGCTTAAACGCAATCAGGTGATCCAGCTCCAGCCGGATACCGATAGACTCTCCGATGGCATGATTATGATGGCTACCCACCTGCGCCAATACATGCTGACCGGAGGGCAAGGCCAGGGTGTAATGAAAATCTGCCCCGCGGAACACCTTGTCCACCACCACAGCCGTCTGCTCGCTCGCATCATCATGCACCACATCATCGGGCCGCAACAGCACGTCAACCGTGTCGCCGCTGGCAAAACCCAAGGGCAGCAAGCCACAGAATTCGCCGACCTCAAGCGTCAGGCAGCGCGGCCCGCTCCCACTCTCCCTCGGTAGTCAGGGTAAAAATGCGCACCGCGAGCGTATCCCAGCCAAACGGACGGGTCATCAGCGTAATCGGCATTTCCTTCATTACATCGACAAACACCATCAATAGTGCCGTCATCAGCCCGCCACGCA
>NZ_RJTZ01000353.1:0-517 GCF_024343515.1 Aquitalea sp. S1-19
CGGGATCCCATTCGGTACTGGTCAAAAACCCCCAGCCGAAGTGTTTGAGTGCCGGCAGCGAGCCGACCAGCAGTGAAAACAGAATACCCAGCAGCATGGCCAGCACAAAGAAGGCGAAAAAGCGTGTGCTGATGCGGAACAGGGCATCTATCTGCATCTGGCGTTTCAGATGCGAGGTGTTCTTATATTTTTCCATACTCAATCTACTCTGGCTTAGTCAGGCAAAAAGCCGGGGAGAGTCTCCCCGGCCATCTGCCGCACAGATCCGTGGTGGCCGGGCTTATTTCCAGAGTGCCTGACCATTGCTGGCGGCACTCTGTTTCCACGAGTTGCGCACCTGGTTTTGTACGACGGCAGGCAGAGGCACATAATCCAGATCCAGCGCCATCTTGCCGCCATCCTGATAGGCCCAGTTGAAGAACTTCAGTGCTTCGCTGCTGCCTTCAACCTTGTCGGTCTTTTGCTGCATCAGGATGAAGGTTGCGCTAGAGATAGGCCAGCTCTCCTTGCCCTGGGC
>NZ_RJTZ01000354.1:0-507 GCF_024343515.1 Aquitalea sp. S1-19
CTTGGCGGTCACGCTGTTGTCGCTGCCGATCTCACCCTTGCTGTAGGTGTCGTCGGTGCCTGCGCCTTGCAGTTCTACCGTCGGCGCCGGTGCCGCCACATCCAGCTGGGCACTGTCGCTGGCATCACCCTTATTGCCAGCCGCATCGGTCTGCACCGCGTCGACCTTGAGCTTCCCACCATCGGCCAATATGCCTTCGTTGAAGTTGATTACACCCTTTTTGTTGATAGCGTCGTAGGTGTAGGTGTAGCTGCCGCCGGTCAGAGCCTGTCCCTGCGCGTTGCTAAACTGCACCTCGCCGTTAACGATCTTGACAGTGACCATACGACTCTCAGGATTGCCACCGCGGTCGATAGTCAGGGTCACCTGGCCACCGGCCCGCAGCGAAGCATCGTCGACCGTCACCTGCACCCGCGCGGTGCCGTCGCCCACTTCTTCCTTGTTCAGCCAACCGTCGTTATTGCGGTCATTGACGACCTCTACGCTGATGATCGGGGCAGTGGTGTC
>NZ_RJTZ01000355.1:0-471 GCF_024343515.1 Aquitalea sp. S1-19
GGCTTCGGCGGCGAGATCATGGCCAAACTGGGCGCCATTCCGCAGTCCAGTCCCGGCGGCGACATCTATCCGGCACTGGAAAAAGGCACCATCGATGCCACCGAGTGGGTCGGCCCGTACGACGACGAGAAGCTGGGATTTTACAAGGTCGCCAAGTTCTACTACTACCCGGGTTTCTGGGAGCCGGGTCCGAACCTGTCGTTCTATGTGAACAGCAAGGAATGGGCCAAGCTGCCCAAGGAATACCAGCAGGCGTTCGAAGTCGCATCCGCCGAAGCCAACCTCCTGATGCTGGCAGAATACGACGCCAAGAACCCGCAAGCACTGGTGTCGCTACTGCAAAAAGGCACCAAGCTGAAGAAGTACCCGGCAGATATCATGAAGGCGGCGCATACCGAAGCGTTCAAGCTGTACGATGAAGAAGCCGCCAAAAACCCGGCCTTCGCCAAGATCTACGGCCCATGGAAGAAA
>NZ_RJTZ01000356.1:0-467 GCF_024343515.1 Aquitalea sp. S1-19
ATGTTGCGCTACCTCAAGCGTCTGGAAAACCGCGACCTCGCACTGAATCAGTCCATGATCAGTCTGGGCTCGTGCACCATGAAGCTGAACGCCGTGGCCGAGATGCTGCCGGTGACCTGGCCTGCTTTTGCCGAGCTGCATCCGTTCTGCCCGGCCGATCAGGCGGTTGGCTATCACGAAATGATTGCCGGCTTGCAGGCGCAGCTGATGGCGATTACCGGTTTTGACGCCATCTCGATGCAGCCCAACTCCGGCGCCTCGGGCGAATATGCCGGCTTGCTCGCTATCTTGCGCTACCACGAAAGCCGTGGTGATGTTGCGCGCACCGTGTGCCTGATTCCGCAATCGGCACACGGCACCAACCCCGCTACCGCGCAGATGCTGGGCATGCAGGTGGTGGTGGTGAAGTGCGACGAATTGGGCAATGTGGATCTCACCGATCTCAAGGCCAAGGCCGAGCTGCACGC
>NZ_RJTZ01000357.1:0-466 GCF_024343515.1 Aquitalea sp. S1-19
CCGATGAAGCTGAGCTTGCCGGCGTGCCGGACGAGGCGCGTGCCATGTTCGCCGCGATGGCGGCGGCCGACAGCAAGGAAGGCTTCAAGCTGACCCTGCAGTTTCCGTGCTATTTCCCGGTGATGCAGTATGCCGACCGCCGCGAACTGCGCGCCGAGGTGTATGAAGCCTACGCCAAGCGTGCGTCCGAATTCGGCCTGGCAGAGCAGGACAACACCCCCATCATGCGCGAAAAGCTGAAACTGGCACGCGAAGAAGCGCAGTTGCTGGGTTTTGACTCTTACGCCCAGCTGTCGCTGGCGACCAAGATGGCCGAGTCGCCGGAGCAGGTGATTGCCTTCCTGCGCGATCTGGCGGTGCGCGCCAAGCCGTATGCGGCGCAAGACCGCGCCGAGCTGGAAGCCTTTGCCCGCGAAACGCTGGGTCTGGAGTCGCTGGAAGCGTGGGACATCGCCTACGCCAGCGA
>NZ_RJTZ01000358.1:0-464 GCF_024343515.1 Aquitalea sp. S1-19
GGTGCCTTATGCCATGGTGTACTAAGGTTGCGGCCACCCATGCGGAACTTCATATCCCATGCAACATGCTTGCGTGTCGAAATCGGGAAGGCATTGACCTGGGTGCGTAGTTTCTCCTCGACGATGCCGTCGCCGGCAATCACGCCGATGGCGGTATAGCCATCCGTCTTGAAGACGCGATCCTTCACACCGTCGTTCTTCAGTTGCCAGCCCTGTACTACTTGGGATTGCTTGTTAACCGGATCCCACACATTGATGGTGTGGATGTCGGAGCGCCCGGCTGCCGGGTTGTAAAACGGCACATGGCCACCGAAATCATAAGTGATCTGTGGTGCGCCAATATCCACGCTGACCTTGCTGTTGCCGATAGTCGGCGCATAAGGTGCTTTGGCAACATAGGTCTTGCCGCGTATGGGTGCTGGTATCACGGCTTCTTCAGGTTCGGTCAGGCGGGCACTTTTGAA
>NZ_RJTZ01000359.1:0-444 GCF_024343515.1 Aquitalea sp. S1-19
GGCTTGCGACGGCATGAAGCCTGTGGTCGCCATCTATTCCACCTTCTTGCAGCGCGGCTATGACCAGCTGATCCATGATGTGGCGCTACAAAACCTGCCAGTGGTGTTCGCCATCGACCGCGCCGGTCTGGTCGGCGCCGACGGACCGACCCATGGCGGCGCGTTTGACTTGTCCTTCCTGCGCTGCATTCCAAACATGACGGTGATGGCGCCATCCGACGAGAACGAGTGCCGCCAGATGCTGTATACGGCCTTCACCCTCGACACCCCGACCGCAGTGCGCTATCCGCGCGGTGCCGGCTGCGGCGCCGAAGTCATCAAGGACATGTGCGCTCTGCCGCTGGGCAAGGGGCGCCTGTTGCGCGAAGGCAAGTCTGGCATCGCCATTCTGGCTTTTGGCAGCATGGTCACGCCGGCGCTGGCTGCCAAAAGCCAGAATGGCGA
>NZ_RJTZ01000036.1:0-26508 GCF_024343515.1 Aquitalea sp. S1-19
GAAGCGGGCCTCGTCGGCGGCGAAGCGCAGCTTGATGCCGGCGTCCAGCACATCCACTTCAAAGCGCTTGCCGGCCAGTAGCTCCATCTCGGCCGGCAGTACGCCTTTTTTCACCAGTTGGTTCAGTGCGGTCACTAGCGCCAGCGTCGGCGGGGTGGCCGGCAGCTTGCCGGCGATGCTGGCGATAATAGGCGGCAGGGTGATGTCAGGCACTCGCATGCAAGGTGTCTCCTGTATTGATAATGCCGGCGGGTCCGCACCAGTAGCCATCAACGGCTTCCCCGGCGTGTTTGCCTTTCAGGCTCTCCATGGCGGCGTTTGCACTTTGCGTGCCGGCGATGACGGCGCTAAAGGGCTGTGTGGGCCGACTGCGGGCTGACGCGTACCGCCGTCACCCCCATCGCGTCCATTTCGGCCAAGTGCGGCAGCAGGGCATGGCAACCGTCGGACATGGTCTGGATGCCGTTGATGGTGAGAAAGCCGGCGCCCTCGCGGGTGGCAAGCTGCAGTCCGTCCGGGTAGTCCAGGCATTTGAACTGGCAGTCGTCTTTCTTCAGGTTGTAGTGGCGCGCGGTAAAGCAGCGTGCCGAGAATGCCAGCGGCAGGCGGCCCCAGGCAAACACCTCGGTTTCAAGTTCGGGCCGGGTGGCCAGAATAGCGGCCAGCGTGCTGCGATCCATCTCCACCGGCGGCAGCCAGCGATACGCGCCCAAGCGCTGCATCAGCGCCAGCGTGCTGCTGTTGTAGACATTCATATGGGTGCCGGCGACAAAGGGGATGCCGGATTCGCGTGCCAACTTGGCGGCGCCCAGATCGTTGACTTCAAGGCGCACGCGGCCGTTGTCCACCAGCTTGCGCAGGCGCTTGAGGTCGGATTCGCTCTCCAGCAGTGCCTGGCAACTGAGCACCACATCTTTGCCGGCATCGGCCAGCTGGTGCGCCAGCGTAATCCAGTCGCTGCTACGCAGTTGCTGGCGGCGCGAGCACACCGCTTCGCCCAGATAAATCGTGTCCAGCGGCCAGCCGGCCGCTTCTTCATAAAACTTGAATACCTCGGCGCGCGACCAGAAAAACAGGATGGGGCCGAGGGTGAGCTTGAGATTAAGTGCGGTCATCTGATTATTTCCATGGCCGGTTGTAAGCGCCCAGCGTCTGCTGCTGGCCCTCGGCCAGCTTGCCAAGCGCCGCCTGCCATGCAGGCTTCACCGAAAAGCGCTGCATCTCGCGCCCAGCCGTATCGATGGCTTCGCGCAGCGTCTTGGTGACCTGTGCCACATAAGCCGGGCTGCGCTGGCGGCCTTCAACCTTGATGGCCGATACGCCGATATCGATGATTTGCGGCAGCATCTCCAGCACGTTCAGGCTGGTCGGCTCTTCCAGCGCGTAATAGGTGTCGCCTTGCACTTCGAAGCGGCCCTTGCACAGCGTCGGGTAGCCGGCCGGCTCGTTCTGGCCGTACTGGTCGATCAGGATATCGTTCAGGCGGGCGCTGGTGGTGGTGCCGTTTTGCTCCCAGCGCACGAACTTGGCCGGAGAGCAGACACCGTGGGTATTGGGCGACTCGCCGGTGGCGTAGCTGGACAGCAGGCAGCGCCCTTCCACCATCACGCACAGGCTGCCGAAGCCGAAGACTTCGATTTCCACATCGGTATGGCGGATCACATGGCCGACCTGATCCAGCGTCAGCACGCGCGGCAAGACTGCGCGCTGCACGCCGAACAGATCGCGCGCAAGATTGACCGCCTCGTAATTGGTGGCCGAGCTTTGCACCGACATATGCAGGCGCAGGTTCGGGTGGCGGCGGCTGGCGTAATCCATCAGACCGAGGTCGGCCAGAATCACCGCATCGACCCCCAGATCGGCCGCCTGATCGACGGCGCGCTGCCAGCGCGAGATATCCACGCCTTGGGCAAAGGTGTTGATCGCCATCAGCACCTTGCGCCCCTTGTCGTGGGCGTAGCGGATACCGGCCGTGGCGGATTTTTCGTCAAAATTCAGCCCGGCGAAGTTGCGGGCATTGGTTTCATTCTTGAGCCCCATATACACCGCGTCGGCACCGTGGTCGATGGCGGTCTTGAGGGCGGGCAGGCTGCCGGCAGGGCAGACCAGTTCGGGTAGCTTAGGCATGCGAAACAGGCGTAATCATAAACCCGCCCACGGTAACAGCATGGGCGGGGATGCGACTTGTTCTGGGTCAAGGGGGAGGCAGGTGGAGGGCGAGTTAAGCACGCCCTAAATTAGAGTGGTGTTGTGTTTTTGGTATATTTGCCAATTTTGTAATTGCCAAATGAATTTTTAAAATCAAAAGAATATACAATTCAAAAAATTATCGCAGTTCAATTGCAAATGCTGACAAGTGCCTGCAATCAGGCTCTTGCTGAGTAGATTAAATGCGAATAAAAACAAGGGGGTAAGCGTGATGAAACTATTCATGAATAGTTCTCTGGTTCTTGGCGGTGCGGTTCTGAGCAGTCTATTGCCTGGGGCCGCTGTTGCCGGTCCTTACCCCGCACTACCACCTTCGCTCTCCACCTCGGTTGCCCCCAATGTCATGCTGTTGCTGGATACCTCCGCCAGTATGCTGCAGGACAGCTCCAATCAGTGGCTTCGCGGGGATCTTTGTTCTGATATTGCAAGTAACTGGGGCAGTTGCATTAAGAACGATACCAAAAAGTTTCGTACCATCATCGACTCCGAAGTCTCTACTCCAAACAGCAAGATGAATATTGCCAAGCGGGTGTCGAGGAATCTGATCGACAGCAACCCCCAGCTACGCTGGGGCGTGTTCTCGTTTCATGATAAGCCGACGAGTATAGGGGGCGATGAGCGGGGAGAGGGCGGGATACTGCGTGCCGCAGTTCGGGATGGTTGGGTCGAAAGTAACAGGACGGCGCTGAAGGCCGCAATTACTGCGCTCAATGGCCGAACGGCTACTCCTTTGGGTGAAGCCTTGCTGGAAGTGTCCCGCTATTTCCGTGGTGAAACTTCCCTATATGACAAGCAAACCGGGAACTACACCAGCCCTATCCAGTATCGTTGCCAGAAAAATTTTGCCATCGTGATTACCGATGGGGATGCTACTAACGATGAGCAGTTGCCGGGTAGCGGCTTGGCTACGATGGCTTATACCCGCTATGGCGCGGATGGAAGCGCACAAAGTGTAAATTTTAGCGTATGCACTGATCAAGGGAGCAATTGTCCTAATGCTTTAGAGGGGACTGGGGGGCTTACCACCCCAGGGTTTGGTGATAAAAATAACAGGCCCCGTGCCATCCGAGACGTGGCTAAGTATGCACTCGATGCCGACCTAATCACAGGAACTCGCAATGATCTCGATGGTAAGAGTTATGACGATCCCCTTTTTAAGCTACAAAACCTGATCACCTATACAGTTGGTTTTTCCACTTTGAATAATGTACTGCCCGCGGCGGCGGCGGTGGGGGGCGGTAACTATTACAAGGCCGATAATGAGGCAGAGTTAGCCCGCAGCCTGAATGCGGCTATTTCCCAGATCAATGCATCTACGTCTAATGCTGGAGGTATAGCTGTTGCTATCGATGCGGCTTATGCTGGCAATAAGGTATATCAACCTGTATTCAACCCCAAGGGGTGGTATGGCGAGTTGCGTTGCAAGATGCTGGGCACTGATGGCAGGGTCAGTGGTGATTGCACTGTTCCTCAAGCTATTTTTCCTTCACATGGGAACCGTAATATTTATACCAGCCATCAGGCTGATGGATCTGCGGTGACTGCGGCCATTGAGTTTAAAGATGCTGCCAAACTAGCAGCCTGGCAGCGACAAGCACTGGCTCCTCCATCCGGGGATGTTCAGACGGCCCGCAATGTTATCAACTTCATTCGCGGGCAGGAAGGGATTGCGGGCTTTCGTACCCGTACGTCTTTACTGGGCGACATGATAGGCGCGCAACCTGTTGTGGTGGGTAAGCCTACGGGTAGCAGTAGTGACCCAGCTTATGCGGCATACAAAACAAAAAGTGCAGCGCGCAGTCTGGTTTTTATCGGTGCCAACGATGGCATGATGCATGCTTTTGATGGAAATAGTATGCAGGAGTTGATGGGGTACGTCCCGGCCGCTGTATATGAAAATCTGAGTGATTTGACCAAAGCTAATTACGGACTATCAACTGGTACACCGCATAACTGGTTTGTTAATGGCTATGCTCGTCAGGCCGATGTACGCATCGGCAGTGCTTGGAAAACGTTGTTGGTCTCTGGTTTGGCCCAAGGTGGACGGGGCTATTTTGCACTCGATGCATCAGATTCTGCACAGTTTAATACTGCTGCTGCGGTGCGCTGGGAGCGCAATAGTCGGCAGGATATCGACATGGGGCATACCTTTGGTTCTCCTTTGATTTACAACGTGCGCAACGGAAACAACACGGCCATCCCCGCCGTTATCCTGAGCAATGGTTACAAAAATAGCGCGGGTATTGCTACAGATACTTCAGCCTTGTTTATTGTCAATGCCGACAATGGTGCAGTATTGCAAAAAATTACGGTGCCTAGCAAGGGGGGGCTGTCCTCACCTGCTGGAGTCGATTTTGGTCAAGATGGTGTACTTGACTATGTCTACGCAGGGGACATGAGTGGCAAGTTGTGGCGCTTTGACCTGACCGGTGCAGCACCCGCTGATTTCAAGGTCGAAACCACACCTTTGTTTGATGCTGGTACGAACCAGCCTATTGTGATGCGTCCGGCCGTATTGGCAGTAAACAGCAAAACCGATAGCACGCCTATTGGCAATCTGGTGCTGTTCGGTACCGGCAAGCTGCAGACGGATGCAGACCGGAGCGATACCAGTCAGCAAAGTTTTTATGCCGTACTCGACAAAATGGATACAGCACCAATAACAGTCAGCAAGTCAGCGCTGCAAATGCAGAGTGTGACCGATACCTTGGATAAAACCTCCGCCACTGGCATGGTGGTGACTTATCGGCAGTTAAGCAATAACACGATTGACCTGACCGATCCTGCCGAACTTAAGCGTGGCTGGTATCTCGACTTGCCGGAAAGCTCCGAGCGCCTGATTACATCGCCACTTTTGTTACTGGATAAATTGCTGTTTGGCACCGGGGTTCCGCTTGCCAGCGAGAAGTGTCTGCCCGGTGGCAGGGGGTGGATCATGGGAGTCAACCCATTGACAGGCGGGGTGGTCAAAAATAGGGCTGGTGCAAAAGGCAGGGACTACAGTTTTATCGACCTGACCGGCGACAAGAAATCCAGCGCTGCGGATATGGTGGATTTCTCCTCGGGCAAGAGCTACATCAGTGGCTTCAGCCTGTCAGGGATACCTACCGAGCTGACGTTCCTGCAGAAAAACGGTTACACCTATACAGCACCAGCGAATGCCGGTACTGCTTTGGGGGATGTCGGCAACTCAGTGGCTTTGCAGGAGGCTAATGCCATGGCGGTTTACACTGGCAATGCTGCCGCGGGCACCAGTGCTGGTAATGCGATGGCCAGGCCTCTTTCCAATGGTGAGGGCCAGCTTTTTGTCCCCCAGGTCGGCAGGGATAAAGTCCATGAGGAAGAACTCAATAAAGGGGCGCAGGGAGCCAAAATAGAAACCACGCTCTGGTGGGAAGTGTTGTGATGCAAGTCTCGGTGCTTGCGCGGGGTTCTGGCGGGGAGACCGGCGTGACCTTGGTGGAGTTGGTCATTGTACTGGCGATACTGGCCGTTATGGCGGCAATTGCCGTGCCTAATATGAGTCAGTTTTTGCGCGAAGCCCGGCTATCCTCACAAACCGACTTATTGGCATCGTCATTGCAATTGGCCCGAACCGAAGCCATCAGGCAGCGGGTGAATGTAACGGTCTGTCCGATGAGTAACCCTGACAGTGGTAACGCCTGTTCCGCCAGCGCCGCTGATTGGGCGCGGGGCTGGGGTGTAATGGATCCTGCCGGGACGATTTTACAGCGTGTTAGTGTCAGCACCGGTGTCTCGGTCACACCTGCGGCTATTGCGGGCGTACAGCCCGTGGCGGTTGTTTTTAATCGGAGCCAAGGTAGCACACCACAGGCCATTTCTTTGTCTTTATGCGCGGCAGGTGGCACACAAAGGACCGTGAATGTGTTCTTATCCGGGCGTATTGGCCGGCAGCTGGATGCCACAGCTTGCCCTTAGTCCACAGTGAGATAATATGACTCAGCATAAACGGCAGACCGGCCTTTCCATGATTGAGGTGATGGTGTCGCTATTTATTATCGCGCTTGGGCTTTTGGGGTTGGCATCGCTGCAGTCACGCACCCTGATGTATAACCAGAGTGCCTATCAGCGAACTATTGCAGCAGATTTAGCCAATGATCTGGCTGAGCGTATTCGTGCCAACCGCACGCCTTTCCTGCTGGATGACGATGCGGCTAGTGATATGCCTCTCCCTACCCCCCCCGACTTTTCCCAATGTACTACGGCAAGTTTGAGTAGTACGCCTCCGGCTTGTGCTGCCCAGGTGAATGGGCGCAGCACGTACCTTGTCGTCGCTGAAATGGCTGAGTGGAATCGGATGCTGCAAAATCAGCTGCCCCAAGGGCGCTTCGCATTGGCTGCCGTCACGGGCGCTAGCACGGGTTTTTTGCGTTACACCCTGACCATCAGTTGGCGTGATGATCATGCTGCCGGTCTTGATAGCAACTACACCGTGGTGATCGAATGATGCAAAAGCGGTGTAGCCAAGGCTTTAGTCTGATCGAGTTTATGGTGGCGTTGGGTATTTCCTTGCTAGCACTTTTGGCGGTCAGCGAGCTTTATCTCAATTCACGGCAGACCTCGCGTTTGCAACAGATGCAAAATGTTCTGAGCGAGGAAGGGCGTTTTGCGATGTCTATGCTACAGCGTATTGTGTCACAGGCTGGCTTCCACCCTGTAACTTCGGCTGGTCTCGTTAACCCCGTTACTGCCAATTCTGCGGCTTCGCTAACAGTAGCCTTTACTCAGCAGGACAATAATATGTTGAACTGCAGTGGTAATACTGCCGTGGCTGGCAATCACAATCTAACTATTGCGGCTGCCAACAATATGTTGACCTGTACAGCGGGTGGTGCTGCCATACCATGGATTGCACCAGTGGTTGGTGGGCAGGGGGTTGAACTGGTAGATTTCAATCTCAGTTATGGTGTGGATACAGGCCCGGCTACCGACCCTGCTTTTGGTTGTGGTGATATGGTGGGGGGCAATCGGCGTGGCGACTGTATTGCCGATAATTATCAGGTGCCTGCAGTTGGTGCCGCGGCTCAACTCAATATCCGTACTGTCAAAGCCTGCTTCGTACTGCGTACTGCCACGACTGATAGTTCGGTAGTTAAACGGGCTGCTGTGACAAATTGTGCTGGTGCCGATATTGCGGGTAGTCAAAATGACCAACGGTTGTATCGGCTGTACCGTACCACCATTCTGCTAAAGAACCGCTAAACCATGACTTATGTTCAATCTAGGCAGCGGGGTTATGTACTGGTAGTAACCCTGATTATTTTGCTGGCGGTGACTGTACTGGTACTTAATGCCAGCCGTAGCTCCATTATGGGGGAGCGTATGGCGGGCAACCAAATGGACAGGGCTAGTGCCAAACAGCTTGCAGAGTTGGCTGTGCGACAAGGTCAGCGCTTCTTGCAGGCGAATGCCGAAATTTGCCTGACCGGTTGTAGAACAGCTAATGGCCCTAATGCAGTATGGAATGGTGTCGCACTCCCTTCTAATGCGGATTTTATCGTGGCAAACTCTGAGCCTAGTACAGATGCACGTGGCCGCTATCTGATACGCCAGCTTCCCAATAATTTCCGTCCTGCAGATAAAACCGACTGTATAGCTTACAGCGTGATGGGACGGGGGGTCGGACGAGATATCCGTACAACCGTATTGATCCAGACCATTACTTTTGTCTGTCCTGCCTGAGCATGGAGTACTGAGCATGAAAGCCCGTCCCCTTTATGTACATCCGTATGGTTTTACTCTTGTTGAGGTGATGATTACCGTTGCTATCATCGGCATTTTGGCAGCTATCGCTTACCCATCCTACACTGCACATGTGGTCAAAAGCCGCCGCATTGATGTACAGCGACAGTTGGTGGCGCATGCTCAGGCATTAGAACGTTTCCATAGCGTGAATGGTAGTTATTTGAATGCGGCAGGGAATGCTTGCGGTGTTGCTGATCCAAATAGTGCCGACTATGCCATAGCTACAATTTGCGCTAATGGCAATACTTTTACGATTACTGCAACGCCTGATACAGCTCGTTCCCAGCGTAGTGATGGCAACCAGACTTTGACGCAAAGCGGAGCCCGAGGAGGAAGCGTGAGTGGCGGGCAGTGGGCGCAGTGAGATTGTTAGCACCGGACAGTTATTCACCTTGCCCCTTTGCGTAGGATTCTCTCTATTATCCCCAGCACCCCGCCACGCCCACTTGCGAGTGGGCGTTTTCCATGGCTTTTTGCCCGAAATGGTTGAGCGTCAGCGTGCCGCATTCGTCGCCGGCCATGGCACCCGCAGCGCGTGGTACGGCTTTGAGGATATAGCTGCGGCCATCGCTCTTAAGTTCGATCAGGTAGCGTGCCTGGCTGGCGGGAACGTCGCGTGGCGATTGTGCCAGTTCGGGCGGGATGGTGTAGTCATCCCCGGCCGGTGTAAGGGCATAGCTGTTGCTGAGCGTGCGGTTGCGCTCCAGCTGCTGCGCGTTTTGCTGCAGTACGGCGCCCGCATCGGTGCGCGCCGCGCGTGCGACATAGCGCTGGTAGGAAGGCAGGGCGACTGCCGCGATGATGCCGATGATGGCGACGGTGATCATCAGTTCGATCAGGGTAAAGCCGGTCTGTTGCGGTGTGCGTGGTTTCACAGTATCTGCTTCCAGTAGATGCGTTTGAGCTTCAGTTGGCCGGTCGGCGGCGGTAGCGGCACACCGATATTGATCAGCTCGATCTTGCCGGCGGTGCCGCTCACATAGACTGGCGCCAGACCCGGGGTGGCCGGATTTTCGACAAAGGTCGGTGCGGTGGGGATGCCGACGGCAAGCCGGATGCCGCTGGCGCTATTGCCGCCTATCTTGTCCTTGCTGTCGATCACGCCGTCACCATTGAGATCGAAGGTGGAATCCAGCGTGCGTCCGCCGCTGTCGGCGCGCAGCGCCATCAGCCAGCCGTCACCGCCGGGTACACAGGGGTCGGTGGAGGGCAGCATGGTGGTAAACAGGATGCGGCCATGATTGAGCAGCGGGGTGGTGATCACCCGCTCGCCGCTGTTGCGGCTCAGGCTTAGCAGCCAGCCGTATTGGCGGCTCCAGTCGACGCTATGGCTGCTGGTCTTGCGCAGCACGGCGCCGCCCTGGGTGATTTCTTCTTCCAGCGTTTGCGTCTGCAACTGGGCCGCGCCCAGGATGATGCCATTGTCGCTACCCTTGTCCTGCACCGCGTAGAAGGCCTGAACCGCCTGATCGTTGATATCGGATGGCCCCAGATAACGGCCGCTGCCGAAGTAGACCATATTGCCATTGCCTTGCGGATGCGGGCCTATCAGCGGCGCGGTGGTGATGGCTTGCCCTGGCGGGGTGATAAATAGCGGCTTGCCCTGATTGGCGGTTTTCCAGGCAGCCGGTGTGCTGGCCGACAGGTCGAATTTCCACAGTTGCCCTGCCAGATCGCCGGCGTAAGCGGCATCGGTCACGCCATCCTTGTCCTGATCGTAGAGGGTGATGCCGGCCAGCCCCTGATCCTGGCCCAGCAGGATCTTTTGCAGCAGTTTGCCGTCGCTCAGGCGCACGACAAACAGTGCCGACCTGGCGCTGTCGTAGCCGCTGCCGAACACCGCCGCCCAGTCGCCATTATTCAGGCGTGTGATTTGTGGCTGGCCATAGCTGTAGCCGAGGTCAGGGTCGGTGAACTGCCACAGCACATGCTGGCTGGAAAAATTGTCCGGGTCGCTGACATTCAGCGCATAGACCGCCCGTCCGCCCTTGTTCAGCCCGCTCACCAGTACCGTTTTCCAGCTGCCTCCGTAGTAGGCATCGCCCAGTGTCGGGCTGCCGTCCACCGTATAGCGGTGGCTATAGGCCGGCTCGCTCAGTGCCTTGAGATTGTCGAATACAGCTGGTGGTACGAAACCGAACAGTTCGCGCCCGTTGTCGGCATCAAAGCCGTGCAGGATGCCGTCGTTGGCACCAGCCAGCAGCAGCGGGGTACGCACCCGTTTGGCGGCGAGATAGCCGGCGTAGCTGTTGCGCTCGCTGTTGGCCAGGCCTTCGGCCTTGCTCCAGCCGAAATCCTGGCTGCCGGCATAGGCCGGAGCCGAGTTGATGATGTCGCCCAGCACCGAAAGAGGGCGGTTGCGTAAGCTGCCGCCGTTGCGCACCTCTTGGCTTGCATCACCGCGCAGCCATTGCAGGCGCAAGTTGCAGCTGGCCAGATCCGGCCCCAGCGCCTGTAACTGTGCATCGGACAGGCTGCTGCAGCTGTCGAGCAGGCGCGGGCTGCTGCCGTTAAGGGTAAACAGGCGGCGTGCGGCAGGTGCGGGTAGCTGGCGGGCGGCATCCCATTTGACCTGCCCTAGCGTGCTGTCGGCCTTGAGCTGCCAGGCTTGCAGCTGGCCATGCCAGTCCTTGCTGTCAAAGCCGGCCTGATACAGCAGAGAACTCTGCTGGATGGCTCCCGAGTTGGCGCTTAGCGGCGCGGCGGTAGGGCTGGCATCAATGATGGAGGCGAAAGTCTGGCGGAAGGCCTCGCTCAGCGCCTTGGGGTCATCGGCACTGAAGAACTGGCCGCGGCTATTGATGGCGGCGTGCCACAGGTCGTAGACGTGACCGGTCAGGGCATTTTTGCCCGAGCTGTCGACTGCCGGCCAGTTGGTCGTGCCATTCATCAGCGCTTTGTAACCCTCGCCAGCCCAGGTACTGCCGGCCCATTGGGGATGGGTGATCAGGGTTTCACCCAGCCCCAGCCCGATGCCGAAAGTCACCATGTGCTGCCATGTGGCCGGATTGTTTTTCGGGTTCCAGTATTGGGCGGTCGCATCACCCGAGCGATCGCTAAAGCTGGCCGGTACATTGTTGGCCAGGTCCGGGCGCAGGTCGCTTGCCCAGTAGGCAAAAGCCGTATCCGCCAGGCTGTTGTTGTTGCTGTCCCGGAAAAGGGGGCGCGGACTATAGCTCTGGCGCTTGCCCTGCGCGTCGGCGGGCAGGGTGTGGTTGCTGCCATCTATGTTGCCGCCAATATTGAAGCCGCCGTCCTGATTCCACAGCCCGTCGGTGAAAACCACGCTGAAGTTTTTGCGGCAGCTGTATTCGGTGCCTTTGTCGACATAGGGCTGTTCTGCCCAGGGGCTGTCCCGGCCGGTTTGTTCCAGATAAGAGCCAGTGCGTTGCAATGCACTGCGCAGTGGCGTCCAGCCATAGACCTTAAAGCGTTCCAGACTCTGGTAGAAGCGCTCGCGCTGTGTGCTGTCCAGTACACGTAGCCGGTTGTCGCGCGTCCTGCCATCGTAGCCTTGGCAGCGACCGTCAAAGCGGTTGCAGGCGGTGAGCGCCTGCCAGCCCAGACGGATACGGCCATCATCGATGCCGTCGATGGCTTGCAGCGCACCCGAGGTCATGGTTTGCGCGCGGGTACGGTAGAACGAGTACCAGTTGGCGAAATTCTGCTTGCGCTCGGCACTGCTGCCGGCGGCGATGTCGTCGCTGCTGCCGACGACGATTTCCAGATAGCAGTCATCGTCTTTCGGGTCGGAGGCATTGCATGCATAGGGCTTGCTTCTGCCCGCATCGGCATACCACAGGGTGTAGAACGCCGATTTCTGGCCCTGCTTGTCCTGATCCTGACAATAGTTTTTGCTGAGGGAAAAATTGCAATTGGCGTAGGTCAGATATTGGGCGTCGAGGTTGACGCTGCCCTGCCCGGGATTGAACCCGTTGATATAGGCCTGGTTGAAGCGGGTGCTGTAATTGCGGCCACGCACTTGCGGTATCGGGTAGCTGAACCTGGGGTTGTAGGCGATGCCGTTGAAGGATGCCGCCTTGAAACGCCTGCTGCTGGCGGTCTTGTCCACAGAGTCCGGGGCGTAGGCATAGGCCATGCTGCCCGAGTCATCCAGCGTCAGCAGCACATTGGGTGCCATGTCGACGGCCAGATACAGCGGCACATCGGCCAGCTCGACGGCGGGCAGCAGCGGGGAGAAGGCCAGTGCGACGGCGCAGGGCAGGTATGGGCGTTTCAGCATGAGCTTCCTTCGATGCAGGGTTCGAACAGGGCTTGCAGTACCACGCGCGCCTTGCCTTCGCCGCCGGTAGCGCTGGCGGTGATGCGGTAGCGCCCGTCAGGCTGGCCGTTGCTGGCCAGCAGGCGTTCGATGCGGTAGCGCGGCTGGGCAGCGAGGTGGGGAAGCGGCGCGTCTTCGGGCAGGCTCAGGCTGTTACCGGCCTGCCAGCGCGTGTCATCCTGCCAGTAGGCGGCATCATTGGGGGCGGTGGCGGCCGCGTCGCACAGGCCACCGCTACAGGTGTTGCGCTCAGTGGCAAAATTTTGGTCTTTCCATTGCAGGTAGTCGCGCTCGCCATGGTGCAGTGCCGTTTCGGCGGCTTCAAAGGCGAGGCTGCGGTTGCGGCTGTTGCCGGCCATTTTTTCCTGCAGCACGCTGTCTTGCACCGCATACAGGCCGAGCATGGCCAACAGCAGCATAAAGACCAGTACCACCAGTAATGCCATGCCGCGCTGGGGATTGAGTATATTCACAGGCGGTTCCTGATGGCGATGGTGGCGGTGAGTACCTGGCGCAGGCGCCGGTCGGTAGGCCGGATTTCTTCGCCATTAAAAATAATGTGTTGTGGCGAGCTGCCGACTTCACGTTCGGAAGCCAGTAGCAGCGAGGCTCGCACCGCCAGCACCCGCAGCCATTTAGCCTTGCGGCTGTCGCCCGGGGCCAGGGTTTCGACTTCGCCGGCCGCTACGTAGCGATCGACATTGTTGTCGCCATCGAGATCAATGCCGTAGCGCAGCTGCAGGTCTTGAGCGCCATCTACCAGAATCTCGGGCGCATCGCTGCCAGTCTGGCGCAGCAGAGCCGGCTGGCCGCCATCGCCTTTACCGATAAAGTAGCGCAGGGTGGTGGCCGCTTGTTGCTGATCCAGTTTGACCAGTTTGGAGCCGGGCTCGAAGGTGTAGGCGGGGGCATCGCAGCGTGAAGTGGGCGGGGTGACCGGGCCCAGCGTCTTGCTGCAGTTGCCAGGTTGAGTGCTGTTGCCGGTGTTGTGCACCAGCTTGAGCTTGGCACCGTTGTCGCTGAGCTGGGTGATCTGGAACATGGCAGCGTGGCTGCAATCGTTCTGGATCGCCACCACGATATCGCCATCGGCGAGGCCGTGAGCACTGGTTTTTTTCAGCTCCATGGTGGCCGAATTGGCATTGTGGCCGGTGATGTCCAGCAGGGTTTCAGGCGCCCGGTTTTCGTGTTCCAGATGGGCGATCTTGAGCACATCGCCCTTGAGATAGGCTGCTGCGTCGATACCGTCCGGGGCGCTGGCCGGATCGTCGAAACCCTCAAGCGGGATGTCGTACAGGTCGCTGCCGATGGCGGCGCGTGCACTGCCATCGTTGAGCACATTGGTAAAGCTCCGGATATTGCAGCCGGCAAGCTCGCTGCCGAGGTCGCCGCTTTGGCGCACATCGCGCGACAGTTTTTCAAAGGCAAAACGTGCATTTTGCTGCAGTGCCGACTCGGCTTCCTGCAGGCTGTGGGTCTGTTTGCTGCCCAGGTAGACGTAGCCTGTGCTGGCCACGATACCCAGACCCAGCGCGAGCGAGACCATCAGTTCGATCAAGGATATGCCGCGCTGCGCTTGATGCATGCTCAGACTCCTGTCTCTGTGATGAATTGGGCGCGTAGGGGCGTGCCGTCAGCGTTGGTTTTTCCTTCATCCCAGCTCAGCGTGATGCTGGCGCGCGTGCCTTGTATCTGTACCTGCCCCGTGCCGTCGGGCAGGGTGCGGCGGACTTGGGCCTGCCAGTCTTGCAAGTCGCAGCTAGCGACAGGAAGGCCGCCGCTACAGTTGCCTTGGGTGCTGTAAGCGCCGTCCAGCGCCGCCTGGCGGTTGGCGCGCATGCTTTCGATGATGTCGTAGGCCAGAAACGTCGCCTGGCTGCGCTGGCTGGCGCCGTGGCCGGTGGACAGTGAAGAAATAAAGAGTGCGGCCAGCGCCAGCATGCCTAGCGCCAGCACCAGCATGGAAATCAAAACTTCAATCAGCGAAAAGCCTGCGCTGCGGTGGCTGCGAAATTTAGCAGGGGGCATCGTCTTTTCCCGTTTGTAGGGTGAGCCGGCCATTGGCAGCGAGCTTGAGGCAGCGCACGGCACCGGGGAGGGCGATTTTTAGCGTGCCTGCCTGTTTGGCACTGCCGTCGGCCAGATAGCTGATGCCGGTCTGCAGGCCGGCTGATGCGGTGATGCTGATGCCAGCTCTGCCCGGCGCCAACTGGCGGATCAGTTGATCGGGGTCTTCCAGTTGCAATAGCGGGCGGCTCAGATCGTCGAAGACCCAGAGGCCGGCCTCGTTACCCATGGCGGCCTGCCAGCCATTATTCAGGCAAGCGCGTGTGCCATTGCCTGCGGCCAAGGGGCAGACGCTGACTTCATGCCCGCGCTTGATGGCCTCGCTACGGGCCAGATGGAGTGCACTGACCAGCGTCTGGCTGACAGTCTTGATCTTGTGCTCGGCCACCAGTTGCCCGAAAGAGGGCAGTGCCATGGCAAGTACGATGGCGAGAATGGACAGCGTGACCATCAGTTCGATCAGGGTTACGCCGCGGTTATGGCATATGCTCAGGCGCACGCTTGCCGGTCTGTGCTTGCCGGATGAGTGCAATGGATTCATTAGATCGGGATGGGGGTAGAGCGGTGGCTCAGCCTATTTCCAGGAGCGGAGTCAGTAGATACCGCGCATCTTTTGTCGGAAATTAAATAGCATTTAGTATATGAGTTTAATTGCTATCTAGATATGACGAGGGTCAAATGTTGGCAAGCTGCGGGCATAGAGATCTGCTTCATGCCGTGCTGTGATGGCGTTTGAGCTGCAATGGGAACAGCTCGGCTGTTGTCTGTGCACAGTTGTTGTTGGTGAAACACGACTGGCCGCCAGTAGGGGCGGGGTATCTAGCCTGCCGGTTGCGATGGCTAAGGCGGCGGCGTGGCACAGGTGGTGCGCGCAGAGTTGACTTCGAGTGTGCATCCAGCCAGCGCGAGGGCGTGCCAACTGTATAAGCCGGGGTCGGTCGGCTTCTATTTGCCCTGCACGCTATTTTCCTTGCAGTTGGCCGTGATATTGAAGGTTTCATCATGGCCTTGCCCCGTGCCATCTATCTCGATAATCAGGTTGCTGCCTTGAGGGGCTTCGCTGGTGCAGCGCCATGTATGCCAGGGGTGGCCGCCCAAATCTGAGCAAGTCCCCTGATTGATGGTCACGCGGGCGTTTTGGTGTACATCATGGACCATGATGGTGGTGGGGGTAGCGCACTGGGCAGGTGGCGGCGGGATAGCTTTTGCGCTCTTCCAGCGCGCTTTGCGCCAGATTGGTGGCATTGGCGTAGTCGCTGCTGTGAATTTCGCTTTGCAGCAACGCGCCTTGAAAACGTATCAGCCCCAGAATGCCCAGACTCAGCACCAGCAGGCTGACAAGTACACCCATCAGGGTAAATCCGGCTTGTCGGGTCATGATTATTCCGCGTGGTCTATCCAGCTGCCCTGGACGACCCGGTAAACTTTTTCACCGGCGACAGGCGGCGGCGTAACGGGGGGCTGGCCGCTGCCGCTCTCTCCTGGCTTGAATGAGTCGGGCAGATTGGTCAGGTCTATGGTCGTGCTGGCACCCCAGTTGTTGTCGCCGCTGGCGCCCTGATTGGCGACCGTGACATAGCCTTTAATCACGGTTCTTCCGCCGCTATTCAGGGTGTTGCCGGCGATCACGTTGCCGTGCACGGTACTACTGCTGCCCAGCATAATGTCGCCCCCCTTGTACTGGCTGTCCTGATAGCTGCCTGCGAGATAGGCGATATTGCCGCTGGCGTGGCTATTGAACTGCTGGCTTTGTGTATTGCAGTAGTCGGTCGGATATTGGCCGGGGTAGTCGTTGTTGCTGCACACACCCGGGTAAGCGATATAGTTGACGGCATAGACCTGGTGGTTATCCATGGTCTTGATATTGCCGCTGGCGATAAAGCTGTTGTAATAGCGGCCGTTTCCCGCCTGCAAGTCGCCATCAAACCAGACCAGGCCGGGGGCCAGACTATTGCCTGCCAGTGTCCATACGCCTGTTTTGGAAACCGTGAGGCAGGTGTTGTAGTCGGAATAGCCGCGGCACAAGCGCCCGACGCTCGGGGTCGTGCAGCGTCCATTGCTGTCGGTTTTCTGGCACAGGTAGTTTTCGTGATTGTTCTGGTTTCTTCCCAGTAGATAAAGGCCGTCATCAATACCGTGGATCGCGCGCACCTGTACCTGTATTTTCCCGTCGCTAAGACGGCGGAACAGATAATGGGCCTGCTGCTGGTAGTCGTTGGCATCGACCTGGTGCTTTTGCAGCGTGATCGGTGTCAATGACGTGATCGGCACTTGCAGGCCTGGCTCTATCCTGACCTTGATGTCTGTATTGTTCCGGTTGTAACTGGCCTCTCCGCCGATGGTGGCATTGAGTGGTCCGCCCCAGCCTTCTATCTCGAGGTTGCGCTCAGCCTTGAGCGAGCTGATCGGTCTGCTGGTTTTGCTGCTGAACGAGCCCTGCGTTTCAATTTCCCCTAGCGAACTGCCGCCATTGGTCACGGACACATTGCCGATGGCGATCAGCGTATCGACACGCGTGCTACCTATATTGGCCGTCCCGTTGGTCTGCGCCCTGACGATGGTGGCGCTGTCGCGGGTTTGCAGGTTGCCCATGGCGCTGACACGCTGGTAGTTGCCATTTCTCAGGGTGATATTGCCGTTGGCACCCAGCACATTCACGGTCTGGTTGCCGCCTATCGTGATGTTGCCGGTAGCAAGCAAGGTGTCGATGCCCTTGACGGTGCCATTGAGCGTGACATCGCCGTCCACTTTCAGTTTGGCATCCTTGCCGCCAATGATATTGATGGCGCCACTCAGGTTCAGGTCATGGTGAATTTGCAGCACGCTCTCGGATGGCGGCGGCGGTGGTGTGGGGTCGCCTACCAAGGCAAAGCGTTGCTGCACCGCTACGCGGTAGCCATCGAAGTGACCGTGGCTGGTGACGCGCAACTGCTCTCCTTCCTCCTGATAGCTGAGGGTGTAACGCTGTGGCGCGGTGCTGGCCGGTCGGCTGCCATCGGTTTCCAGAGCCTTGCCCGAGATACGCATCCCTTCCTCGGCATAGCCCAGCGCCTGATGGTATTTATGCTGGGCCTGGGCATTGAAGTGTTCGACCAGGACATGACGCGAGGTATAGAGCAAGGCCAGCGAGATCAGCGCCAGCAGCGACATGACAAGCAGCAAGGTGGCTGCGCCGCGTTGCGTTTTCATCGGGTCGCCTCCTGAGTAATGATCGGGTGGTTGCGCGGGGTGACGGTCGCAGCCAGCGCTAGCGCAGCAAGTCCGCCTTGCTGTGCGCTCAGTGCAATATGAATGCCATCGCGACCTGTCTGGCTAAAGCTCAGCCCTGTCACCGAGCCTGCCGCCGGCAAGGTCAGGTCCTGCCAGTCGGCATCGGGGGCATCGCAATGCCAATTGTCCTGACGGGTAGCCAATTGCTGGATGCGGCCCTTGCCGTTCTGCTGCTTCAGGCGCAGGGCGTAAAAATGCGGGTCCTGCGCGCTCTCCCCGGGCGGACTGGCATGGGCAAAGCGCAGGCAATGGCCGTTTTGCCCGATAAAAATACGGGCGTAAGGCGCCGGGTCTGCTTCGCCGGCGTAGCCTGCGCGGCGCAGGGACATGGCCATGCTGCTCATGGCGCTATCCATCATGGCGCGCAGCGCGGCTTGCTGGCGCTCATGGCTGGCGCTGGTGGTGAAGTTGACGAACAGGGTCGATACCGCCAGTAGCACGATCAGGCCGATGGCAAGAGCGATCATCATTTCCGTCAGGGTAAAGCCAAGGTGTTTTTTCATGGGCAGTTGCCCTTGCTGGCATGGATAAAGCCGGTTGGCAGCAGCTTGATGGTGCTGTCGCTGCAGTGTTGCTGCGTCAGCACCCAACTGGCTTCGCCTAAGGCGACGCCGGCCGCGTTTTGCGGCAGGCCCTTGAGCGGGGAAAAACGGATCTGTGCCGGCAAGCCCTGTGTTTCCAGCGACACGCCACGGTAGTCTGCCGCACGGATGCAGGCCAGCGCCTGCTCGCAGCTTTCCCCCCGGTTCTGGCTGACAATAAGCGACCAGTCGTCGCCGCTACGGGTTTGCAGCCAGACAGGCTGTTGCCGCGTGATTGCCTGTTTGCGCGCAAAGCGCAGCGTATCGGTGACAGACCCGGTTGCTCCGGCCAGGCGTGCGCGGGCAAACCAGGCGGACAGGCTGGGCGTGGCGAGCGTCAGCAAAATGGCCAGTACCGACAGCGTGACCAGCATTTCGATCAGGGTAAAACCTCGGCGCGCGTGCATAGTCAAGCCCAGCAGGCCGCCGGCGTGCGGCGGGTTTGCGTGCCGACTTGCTCCAGGCGCAGTGTCTGGCAGGTGCTATCGGCTTGCTGTGGCGAGCCGGCGCGTACCCGGGCTTCTACATAAAAAGCCCCATTGGCTGCCTCGCCCGCCGGAATGCCGGTGGACAGGATGTAATCGCCCTGTTCGCTGTTGGCGGACTGGGCCGGTGTCAGTGCATCGAGCGAGGGCGCGTAGTTGATGTCAAAGCCGCGATGGCGGATTTGCGCTTGCTGAATGCGCATGATGGCGGCTTGTGCATCGGTGCGCCGCGCCTTTTGCATATAGCCTTGATAAGCGGGCAGGGCGATGGTGGCAAGAATGCCGACGATGGCCATGGTGATGATCAGCTCGATCAGGGTAAAGCCGGAATGTTGTTTGTAAACCATGGCGATATTATCCGCGAGGCGCCGCATGGCGTGAGGGTAGCTGGCGCTATCGGCTTATTTCTTGTGCTTAACATCCTCTGGTTTTAGCCGCCATTTGCATGGCTTGCTGCTGGTGTTGCGGTCAGTGCCGGGTTCTGTAAAAAAATATGGCCCGCTACGCGTGCTTGCGTAGCGGGCCGGCTGGCAGGGCGGGCGGGATCAGAACAGGAAGGGCGCAATCATCTTGGTTTTGGCTACGGCAAAGATATAGGCCAGCAAGGCAAAGGAGGCGATCAGCGCCGCCTGGCGGATCTGCGGCGTGCGTCCGCGCTTGAGGGCGATGGTGCCCAGCGCGATATAGCCGAGCAAGGCCACGATTTTAGCGACTATCCACGGCGAGGACAGCGGCCAGCCGCCCAGAATCACCAGCGCCACGGCACAGGCCAATAGCAGGGTGTCGATAATGTGCGGCAGGATGCGGGCGAGCTTGCTTTGCAGGAGGGGTGAGCCTGCCAGCATCAGCCCGGCGCGGATGGCGAACGATAGCAGGGTCAGGTAGGCAAAGCCGGCATGGGCGTGTTTGAGCATCAGGTACGAGTACATATCGGGTTCCTGTTAGGCCTCGGGCATAAGATGGAGGGGGGGATGTTACACTGTCGGACCGGGTCTGATGAGAGTGTTTGTCATGTTGCATCTGTATCAATCCAACCGTCTGGAAACGCTGGGGACTTTGCTGGCCACGGTACAGCAGGCCGCACCCTTGTCCGACCCGTTTGCCGCCGAAACCGTGCTGGTGCAAAGCCGTGGCATGGGGCGCTGGATTACGCTGGACCTGGCAAAGAAAGCCGGCATCGCCGCCCATCTCGATTTTGTGCTGCCGGCGGCGTTTGCCTGGCAGCTGATGCAAAAAGTGTTGCCGGGCCTGCCCAGAAAATCGACTTTTGCCCCCGAGGTATTGAGCTGGCGGCTGATGGCCTTGTTGCCGACCCTGAGCGGCGAGCCGTATCAGGCGCTGGCGCGTTATCTGGAAGGCGGTGAGACGGCGGCATTCGAGCTCTCCGGCAAAGTGGCCGACATCTTCGACCAGTATCTGGTGTTCCGCCCGCAGTGGATACGCGCATGGGAGAGGGGCGAGCTCTTGGGGCTGGGTGAAGACGAGGCGTGGCAGGCTGCCTTGTGGCGGGTGCTGGCCGCCGAAGATGCCACACGCCACCGTGTGCGCCTCTTGGATGATTTTTTGTCGTCGCTGACGCGCGCCCATCTGCCCGAGCGGGTGATCCTGTTCGGCATCTCCAATCTTGCGCCCATGTATCTGGCGCTGGTCAAGCGTCTCTCCGCGCTGACCGAGGTGTTCCTGTTTACCCTGAACCCGTGCGAAGCCTATTGGGGCGATCTGGTGGATGCGCGCCACCAGCGCGACCTGTTCGACACGGATGCCGTGGCCGCGGCACAGGGCCACCCCTTGCTGGCTTCGCTGGGCAAGCAGGGGCGCGACTTTTTCGACCTGATTGCCGGCGATGCCGAACTGGACTCGCATCCGTTGTACGATGCGGGAGAGGAAGAGACTCTGCTTGCGCGCCTGCAGCGCGATATGCTGACGCTGGCCAACCCCGGGGTCGCCAGCTATGTACCGCAACTGCATGCGAGCGATGACCGTTCCATCGAGCTGCATGCCACCCATGGCGCGATGCGCGAGCTGGAGGTGCTCAAAGACCGGCTGCTGGCGCGCTTTGCGGCCGACAGCAGCCTGACGCCGGCCGATATCGTGGTGCTCACTCCCGACATCAATGCCTACGCGCCGTTTATCGACAGCGTATTCGGCAAGCGCAGCGATGCCGGTGCCGCCAATATTCCCTATACCATCGCCGACCGTACCGTCGCGCGCGAGCAGCCTTTGCTTGCCAGCTTCGCCGCGCTGCTGGATCTGCTCGATTCGCGCTTTGCCGCCGACGATGTGCTGTCGCTCCTGGATTGCGACGCCTTGCTGGCGCGCTTCGGTCTGCTGGCGGCGGATGTGCCTTTTATCCACGACTGGGTGCGCAAGAGCGGCATACGCTGGGGGCGTGATGCCGCGCACAAGCAGGCGCTGGGCTTGCCGGATGATGCGCACCACACCTGGCGCTGGGGGCTGGATCGTCTGCTTCTGGGCGGCATCCTGCCTGACGCCATGGCCGGCGACACGCGCTCGCCCCTGTTTGGTGAACTGCTGCCGGCCGGCGGTGCCGGCGGCTCGCTGGCCGAGACACTGGCGCGCTTCGCCTCCTTGATCGATACCCTGTTTGATCTGGCTTGCCTGTGGCAGCAAGCGGCGATGCCACAGGTGTGGGCGACACGGGTGGGCGAGGCGGCCAATGCCTTGTTCAGCGTAAATGCCGAAGAGGAAGATGCGCTGGCGGTCTTGTTCGATGCGGCCGCCGAACTGGCCGAAGACGCGACACTTGCCGCCTATAGCCAGGAGGTGGGGCTGTCGGTGGTGCGCGACTATTTGCAGCGGCGTCTGAAGCAGGCATCCGGCTCGGGCTTTCTGGCCGGCAGGGTGACGTTTTGCGCCATGGTGCCGATGCGCTCGATTCCGTTTCGCGTGCTGTGCCTGATCGGCATGAACGATGGTGCCTATCCGCGTGACGAGCGCCCGGTCAGCTTCGATCTGATCGCACGCCATCCGCAAAAGGGCGACCGTTCGCGCCGCTTCGATGACCGCTATCTGTTTCTGGAAGCCATTCTGTCTGCGCGCGAGGCGCTGTATTTGTCCTGGGTCGGGCGTTCGGCGCGTAGCGACGAGCCCTTGCCGCCATCGGCGCTGGTGTCCGAGCTGCTGGATTGCTTAAGCGCCATGAGCGGCGCTGACGCGGGTAAAAGCTTGCTGCAACAGCATAGCTTGCAGCCTTTTGCCCGCAGCAATTATGCCGCGACGGCAGAGGCCAGTTTCGAGCCGGCCTATTACGCCGCCCTGTCCGCGCCGCGCCATACCCCCTTGCCCTTTGCCACGCCCTTACCGCTGGAAGCACCGCGCGTGGTGGCCTTGTCGGCGCTGATCCGTTTCTGGCAAAACCCGGTGCGCAGTTATCTGGGCGACCAGCTCGGGGTCAGGCTGGCCGCGAGCCTGGAAGACATGGAAACGCGCGAGCCGTTTGCGCTGGACCGCAATAGCCGCGTGGCGGTACGCACCCCCTTGGTCGCGGCGCTATATGAGGGCAAACCTCTGGCGCCGGTCAAGGCGCGCCTGTCCGGCATGGGGTTGCTGCCACCGGCGGCGCTGGGCCAGGCCTGGCTTGCCGACGAGCTGGGGCAAAGCGCGCGCTTTGCCGCGCGCCTGCCGGATGAACTGGCCGATGCGCCCCTGCCGCCCGAGCCCTTGGGGCTGGTGATAGGCGGGTTTACCCTGTCTGGCGAGTTGTCCGGTCTGCGCCCTTGCGGGCTGATTACGACCGTACCGCGGCGCGCCAACGCAGGCGAACGCATCGCCTTCTGGCTGCGCCATCTGGTGCTGTGCGTCTTGCGCCCGGCGGGGGTGATGCCGGCATCCTTGCTGGTGGATGACGAAGATGCGCTGGCCTTGTTGCCGGTGGATGATGCGGCTGCGCAACTGGAAGCCTGGCTGTCGTTTTATGCGCTGGGGCAGCGTGCGCCGCTGGTGTTTTTCCCGCGTACCAGCCTGGCGGCGGCCAGGGTATTGGCCGACGATGTGACGGCGCGCGATGCGGCACTCGCCAAAGCCTACGCCGAGTGGGACCCGAGCTTTACCGGACGCGGCAAGTTTCCGCAAAAAAGCGAGGCGGCGGTCGAGCTGGTGTTTCGCGGCAGCGAGCCCTTGCAGGACGCGCAATTTTTGCAACTGGTCGAGGTGTTGCTGCTGCCCATGCTGGCCGCCTTCGATGGCAAGGACGAAACGGAGGACGCAGCATGAAGCCGCTGGACGTCGTGCATTGCCCCTTGTCGGGCGTCAATCTGATCGAGGCTTCGGCCGGTACCGGCAAAACCTGGACCATTGCCGCGCTGTTTACCCGCTTGCTGCTGGAAGACGGCGATGTGCCCGCACCGACCATAGACCGCATTCTGGTGGTGACCTACACCAAGGCCGCCACGGCCGAATTGCGCGAGCGTCTGCGCGCGCGCCTGGTCGAGACGCGGCTGGCGCTGGAATCCAGCGCCGCCGTCAGCGAGCCGTTTCTGGCGGCCATGCGCGCGCGTTATGCCGCGCCCGAGGCGCGCAGCCGCGCCATCGCCCGTCTGTCTGCTGCCATCAGCGGCTTTGATGCGGCAGCCATCTATACCATTCACGGCTTCTGCCAGCGCGTGCTGACCGATGCCGCTTTTGAAAGCGCGCAAACTTTCGAAGCCGAACTGGTGGTGGATGATCTGGATGCGCTGATGGAGCTGGCCGACGACTTCTGGCGCCGGCGCGTGGTCAAGGATGTCACGCTGTCGCGGGTGCTGGCCGAAAGCGGCGAGACGCCGGATGGCTGGCTCTCTGCCGTGCGCCCGCATCTGTCGCGCCCCTATTTGACGGCAGTGCGCCCGCCGGCGGTCGATCTGGAGGCGGTGCTGGGCGCGCAGGATGTGGCGTGGCAGGCGCTCAAAGCGGCCGATATCGACGAGGGTCTTGCGGTCTTTACCGGTACGCAGGGCTATAAGGCCACCAGTTACAAGCCGGCCATTGTTGCGCACATTGCCCGCCTGCTAAAGCGCATGCTCTCTGCCGACACCGCGCCGTCCCTTTTGTCCGAGGCAGACCTGAAAAACCTGCTCAAGCTGACGCCGGACAGCTTAAGTGGCGCGATGAAAAAGGGCTTTGTGCCACCGGATCATCCGCTGTTTGCCCTGGTGGAAGCGTGGCTCTTGTGTGCCAGCGCCCTGCGCCAGGGGGTGGAGCATGCGGTGATCCGCCTCAAGCTGGAGCTGATCGACTGGATCAACGCCGAACACGAGCGCGTGCGCGCCAATAAGCGCAAGCGCAGCTTCGATGATTTGCTGACCGATCTGTATGGCGCGTTGAACGAGAAGTCCAGCGGTCCCTTGCTGGCCAGCCATGTGGCGCGCAGCTTTCAGGTGGCGCTGATTGACGAGTTCCAGGACACCGATCCCATCCAGTACGATATTTTCCGCCGCTGCTTTGTCGAGGCGCGGCCGCAGCCGCCGGTGTTTCTGGTCGGCGACCCCAAGCAGGCCATCTACAGTTTTCGCGGCGCCGATATTTTTGCCTATCTTGCTGCGCGCAGCGATGCCAGCCACCACTACACGCTGGACACCAACCGCCGCTCATGCGAGGCGCTGGTCGAGGCGGTCAACACCCTGTTTGCCCGGCCCAATCCTTTTGTGCTGGAAGACATCCGCTACTACCCGGTCAATGCCGACAGCCAGCAGCGCGGGCGTCTGGAGGTGGATGACGATCAGGCACCGTTTACCGTGTTGTGGCAGGACAATGACGCGCCCAAGGCGCTGGGCAAGGAGGGCGCCGGCGAGTGGGCGGCGGCGGTGTGTGCCGACGAAATTGCCCGCTTGCTGAATCTGGCGGCAAAGGGGCAGGCGCGAATTTTCAAGGGTGAAAACGGCCGCGCGCTGTCCGGGGGCGATATGGCGGTGCTGGTTGCCACCCATCGTCAGGGCGAGAGCATGCGCCAGGCGCTGCGCCTGCGCGGCATCGCCAGCGTGGCGTTAACGCAGGAGAGCGTATTTGCCAGCCTGGAGGCGCGTGAAATGCTGGCGCTATTGCGCGCCTGGGCCGAGCCTGCCAGTGAGGGGCGTTTGCGCGCGGCGCTGGCCACTTCGCTCTACGGGCTGGATGCGCAGGCGCTGTTTGCGCTGGCGGAAAATGAGGAAGCGTGGGAAGCCTGTTTGCGCCTCAATCGCGAAGACTTCGAGCGCTGGCAGGAGCAGGGCTTTATGGCGGCCTGGCGCGGATTTTTTGCCCGCAGTTCGCTGGCGTTACGGCTCTTGCCGCTGGAAGGCGGCGAGCGCCGGCTGACCAATCTTGCCCATCTGGCCGAGCTGATCCAGCAGCAAAGCGAGGAAAAAAGCGCCTTGTCGCCGCTTCTGGCCTGGTTTGAAGGGCGGGTGGCCAATCCGCCCGGTGGCGAGGAGGCGGTATTGCGGCTGGAAAGCGATGCCCAGCTGGTCAAGATCGTCACCATTCATACTTCCAAGGGCCTGCAATACCCGCTGGTGTTCTGCCCCTTCCTGTGGGACGGCAAGCTGGACGCCGCCGATACGCCGTTCTGGCGTTATCACCATGGCGGGCAGACGCTGCTGGTGCCGGATGGCTTGGCCGATGAGGCGGCGCGTGCCGCCTCGCGCCAGGAAACGCTGGGCGAGAAGCTGCGCCTGCTCTATGTCGCGCTGACCCGCGCCCAGTACCGTCAGGTAATCTGCTGGCGCCATGTGTCGGGCATGGAAAGCGCGGCGCTGTCCTGGCTTTTGCATGCCGGCGATATCGACTCGCTGGCCGGCCTGTCGCGCGATGACGCTGAAAGATGATCTGGCTGATCTGTGCCGGCGTGGCGGCGGCGCATTTTCCCTGTTGCCGGCACCGCGCTTGCGTACCGACTGTCTGGCGGCTGCGCCCGAGGGCGAGACGCTGTCGCTGTCGGTGCTGGCACGCACGCTGTATACGCCGTGGCGGGTGACCAGCTTTACCGCGCTGACCTCGAAAACCACGGCGCGGCTGGCGGAAAAGCCCGATCACGATCAGGGCGAGCTGCAACTGGCCGAGGCTAACGACAGCATGCCGTTCAACCGCTTCAGTTTTCCGCGCGGCGCGCGTCCCGGCACCTGTCTGCATGCGGTATTCGAGGCTATCGACTTTCAGTGGAGCGAGGCGCGCATACGCGAGGTCGCCGCCAATACGCTGGCGCGCTTCGGCTTTGCCGAACACTGGCTGGACGCGGTGTGCGATATGGTGGCGCGCACGCTGGATGCGCCGCTGGATGAAGGCGTGTGCTTGCGCCAGGTGCCGGCCAGGCAGCGTCTGGTCGAGCTGAATTTCACCCGGCCACTGGCGCGGCTATCGGTGTCGCGCCTGCGCCGCGTGCTGACCGACCCGGCCATGGGTCTGGCTGCGCCGTTACGCACGGCGGCGGCGACGCTGGACTTTCATACGGTGGAAGGCTTTCTCACCGGCGCCATCGACTTGGCGTGCGTGATAGACGGACGCTGGTTTCTCATCGACTACAAATCCAACCATCTGGGCGAACACGCCGCCGATTACGCACCCGGGCGTTTGGCGCACGAGATCGCACATGCACACTACTACCTGCAATACCTGATCTATTGCGCCGCGCTTAAGCGCTACCTTGCCAGTCGCGGCGTCGCGCTGGATGGAAAGTTTGGTGGCGTGCGTTACCTGTTCTTGCGCGGACTGGACGAGGCCGGCAACGGCGTCTGGCGCGACAGCCCAAGCGAGGCGCTGATCGCGGCGCTGGATGGGTGTTTTGATGGGGATTAGAGGCGGTAGGGTGGGATAGCCGCCGAATGGCGGCGTAACCCACCGCAAGCTGCCCGGGTCCATAACATGGCAGCTTGCCGGC
>NZ_RJTZ01000360.1:0-443 GCF_024343515.1 Aquitalea sp. S1-19
AGATGGCGTTGGTCACAGCCATCAGCGGGGTGTGCAGCGCCGGGGTGACGTTCCACACCACGTGGTAACCGACGAATACGGCCAGCACGAAAATGGTAAAGCTGGTGATAAACGGATCAACCATGATTCGATTCCTTGAGGGTTTACTTGTTGCCGAAGCGCACTTCGCCTGCGTGCGTCACCAGCGTGGCGGCCAGCAGATCGTCTTCCATATCCAGCTTGAAGCCGTCTTTGGACAGCATCAGGCTGAGGACGGTGAGCAGATTCTTGGCGTACAGGCTGGACGCATCGGCCGCCAGCATGCCCGGCAGATTGGCAAGGCCCACCACGGTCACGCCGTTATCCAGCTTGATGACTTCACCGGCCTGGGTCAGCTCGCAGTTGCCGCCGGCTTCGGCAGCAATGTCGATAATCACCGAGCCCGGCTTCATGCCGGCCACCAC
>NZ_RJTZ01000361.1:0-436 GCF_024343515.1 Aquitalea sp. S1-19
GGTCACCCAAGTCGACCTCGACCGTGTCGTAGAAGCGGTCATATACCAGCGTGCCGCCAGCAGCCTGAACGGCGTGGCCGAAAATCGCGGCCAGACGATGGATGCGGGTGGCGATGCGGCGCACCCCCTCCGGGCCGTGGTACACGGCATACATGCCGGCCAGGTTGGCCAGCAATACTTGCGAAGTGCAGATATTGGAGTTGGCCTTTTCGCGGCGGATATGTTGCTCGCGCGTTTGCAGCGCCATGCGCAGCGCGGTCTTACCCTTGGCATCCACCGACACACCGATAATGCGCCCCGGTGCGGCGCGCTTCATATCTTCGCGGAAGGCGAAATAGGCGGCGTGCGGACCGCCAAAACCCATAGGCACACCGAAGCGCTGGGTATTGCCCACCGCCACATCGGCGCCCATTTCGGCCGGCGACTTGATCAGCAC
>NZ_RJTZ01000362.1:0-436 GCF_024343515.1 Aquitalea sp. S1-19
ATCGGTATCCCAGCCCATCGCGTACTTGCCCTTTTCCTGTGCGGTCTGCACCACGGCCGGCGAGTCGGTGTTCTGAGCCAGTACATCGGCACCCTGCGCGATCAGGGTTTCGGCGGCCTGACGCTCTTTGGCCGGGTCATACCAGCTAGTCACCCACACCACCTTGGTCTTGATCTTGGGGTTCACGCTTTGTGCGCCCAGAGTGTAGGCATTGATGTTGCGGATCACTTCCGGAATCGGGAAGGAGCCGACAAAGCCCAGGGTGTCGCTCTTGGTCATGCCGCCGGCGATCACGCCCAGCATGTAAGCGCCTTCATAGGTCTTGGGGTTGTAGATGGCGACGTTTTTGGCTGTCTTGTAACCGGTGGCGTGGGCAAACTTCACATTGGGGAAGGCCTGCGCCACTTTTTGCGTCTGGTTCATATAACCGAACGAG
>NZ_RJTZ01000363.1:0-436 GCF_024343515.1 Aquitalea sp. S1-19
TCACACCGATCGCCACGGACGACTTGGCATAAGAACCCGCGCCGATAGCAATACTGTTGGCCTTATCCGCTTTCGCGTCGGCACCGATGGCAATCGAGTTTTTATCACCCGAACTCTGGGCACCACCCGCGCGCAAGGTGCCATCCTCCAGCATACCCAGCGCCTTATCTGCCTTGGTTTCGGCACGATCCGCCTTGGTTTCAGCACGATCGGCCGTGGTCTGGGCCGTGGTCGCTTTGGCGTCGGCGGTGGCTGCTGCGGTCTTGGCTTCGGTAGCAGCCGTCTTCGCTTCGGTAGCCGTCGTCTGTGCGGTGTTGGCGGCGGTTTTGGCGTCGTTGGCTGTCGACTGCGCGGTGCCGGCTACCGTGGCCGCGTTGTTGGCCGTAGTCTGCGCGGTGCCAGCTGCAGTTTTCGCCGCGTCGGCCGTCGACTGAGC
>NZ_RJTZ01000364.1:0-436 GCF_024343515.1 Aquitalea sp. S1-19
TCACACCGATCGCCACGGACGACTTGGCATAAGAACCCGCGCCGATAGCAATACTGTTGGCCTTATCCGCTTTCGCGTCGGCACCGATGGCAATCGAGTTTTTATCACCCGAACTCTGGGCACCACCCGCGCGCAAGGTGCCATCCTCCAGCATACCCAGCGCCTTATCTGCCTTGGTTTCGGCACGATCCGCCTTGGTTTCAGCACGATCGGCCGTGGTCTGGGCCGTGGTCGCTTTGGCGTCGGCGGTGGCTGCTGCGGTCTTGGCTTCGGTAGCAGCCGTCTTCGCTTCGGTGGCCGTCGTCTGTGCGGTGTTGGCGGCGGTTTTGGCGTCGTTGGCTGTCGACTGCGCGGTGCCGGCTACCGTGGCCGCGTTGTTGGCCGTAGTCTGCGCGGTGCCAGCTGCAGTTTTCGCCGCGTCGGCCGTCGACTGAGC
>NZ_RJTZ01000365.1:0-433 GCF_024343515.1 Aquitalea sp. S1-19
CCAACCAGTTCTACCCGCGTTTTATGCCGATGCTGATGACCGCGGCCGGTACGGTGAAGCCGGCGCGCGTGCTGATCATGGGCGTGGGTGTGGCCGGTCTGCAGGCGATCGCGACCGCCAAGCGTCTGGGCGCGGTGGTGGAGGCGACCGATGTGCGCTCCTCGACCAAGGAGCAGGTGGAGAGCCTGGGCGGCAAGTTTATCGAAGTGCCGATGAGCGCCGAAGAGAAAGCCGCCAACGATGGCGTGTACGCCAAGGAAATGTCTGACGACTACAAGCAGCGTCAGGCCGAACTGGTGGCCAAGCACGCCAAAGCAGCCGACATCATCATCACCACCGCGCTGATTCCGGGCCGTCCTGCACCGCGCCTGATCTCGGCCGAGGTGGTGGCCGGCATGAAGCCGGGCTCGGTGATTATCGACATTGCTGCCGA
>NZ_RJTZ01000366.1:0-429 GCF_024343515.1 Aquitalea sp. S1-19
CTGCGGCCAATACCGCGCAGTCGACGGCCAACAACGCGGTCACCGTAGCAGGTGCTGCGCAGACGACTGCTACCGAAGCCAAGACCGTTGCTACCGAGGCGAAAACTGCGGCCAGCGCCGCGCAGACGACGGCCACCGAAGCGAAGACGGCTGCTACCGAAGCCAAGACCGCAGCAGCCACCGCCGACGCCAAAGCGACCACGGCCCAGACCACGGCCGATCGTGCTGAAACCAAGGCGGATCGTGCCGAAACCAAGGCAGATAAGGCGCTGGGTATGCTGGAGGATGGCACCTTGCGCGCGGGTGGTGCCCAGAGTTCGGGTGATAAAAACTCGATTGCCATCGGTGCCGACGCGAAAGCGGATAAGGCCAACAGTATTGCTATCGGCGCGGGTTCTTATGCCAAGTCGTCCGTGGCGATCGGTGTGA
>NZ_RJTZ01000367.1:0-423 GCF_024343515.1 Aquitalea sp. S1-19
GAGTCTGTGTTTCCAGATCCCGGCACTGATGCGCGATGGCCTGGCTATCGTGGTGTCGCCGCTGATTGCCTTGATGCAGGATCAGGTGGCCGCTTTGACCGAGCAGGGTATTGCTGCCGCCTGTCTTAACTCGGCAACCGAGCCGGAGGCGCAACGGCGCATCGCCCTGGATGCGCGCTCGGGTGCGCTCAAGCTGCTTTATGTGGCGCCCGAGCGCATGCTGACCCCGCGTTTTCTCGAATTTATGGCCGGGTTGGATATTTCGCTGTTTGCCATTGATGAGGCGCATTGTGTCAGCCAGTGGGGGCATGACTTCCGCCCCGAATATCAGCAACTGGGCGTGCTGGCCCAGCGTTTTCCTGCTGTGCCGCGTATTGCGCTGACGGCACCGGCCGATCCGCAGACCGAAGCCGATATCCTGCA